>NZ_JBMDKH010000021.1:0-27500 GCF_057809615.1 Hydrogenophaga sp. FG152
AAGGGGGAGAACCGGCGAAGCCGGTTCGGAGGACATGAGCGGAGCCGGCCACCCCCACGGCCGAAGACCGCCCCGCCGGAGAGAGAAAAATCAGGCCAGAGCCCGTTGAATGAGGATCTTCTGCACATCCGAAGTGCCTTCGTAGATCTGGCACACCCGCACATCCCGGTAGATGCGCTCCACCGGGAAATCGCTCACGTAGCCATAGCCCCCATGCACCTGGATCGCGTCCGAACACACCTTCTCCGCCATCTCGCTGGCGAACAGCTTGGCCATGGCGGCCTCCTTCAGACAGGGCTCTCCGGCGTCGCGCAGGGCCGCCGCGTGATGCACCATGGCGCGCGCCACCTCGATCTGCGTCGCCATCTCGGCCAGCTTGAAACCGACCGCCTGGTGGTTGAAGATCGGCTGCCCAAAGCTCTCGCGCTGTTTTGAATAGGTGAGCGCGCACTCAAACGCACTGCGCGCCATGCCCACGCTCTGCGCCGCAATGCCGATGCGACCGCCTTCCAGCGCCGACAGCGCGATCCGGTAGCCCTCGCCTTCCCCGCCGATCAGGTTCTCGGCCGGCACCCTGCAGTTCTCGAAATTGATCTGCGCCGTGTCGCTGCTGTGCTGACCCAGCTTGTCCTCCAGCCGTGCCACCACATAACCGGGTGTGTCGGTGGGCACCAGGAAGGCGCTCATGCCCTTCTTGCCCGCGCCCTTGTCCGTCACCGCGATCACGATCGCCAGGTGGCCGTTCTTGCCGCTGGTGATGAACTGCTTGACGCCGTTGATCACGTAGTCGCCGCCTGGCTGCTTCACCGCCGTCGTGCGCAGCGCCGACGCGTCGGAACCCACGTGCGGTTCGGTGAGGCAGAACACACCCAGCATCTGGCCAGCCGCCAGCGGGCGCAGCCATCGCTCTTGCTGGGCCGCGCTGCCGTAGCGCATCAGGATGGCGTTGACCGGGCAGTTGGTGACCGAGATCGCGGTGCTGGTGCCACCGTCACCGGCCGCGATTTCTTCCAGCACCACGGCCAGGGTCACGTAGTCCAGCCCCGCGCCACCCAGCGCCTCGGGCACGCAGATGCCATAGGCACCGAGTTCGGCCAGGCCCTGGTGCACATCCTTCGGGAAGTGGTGCGCCTTGTCCCACTTCGCCGCGTTCGGCCACAACTGCTCCTGGGCAAAGCTGCGCACCGCGTCGCGGATCATGAGTTGGTCTTGGTTGAGCGGCATGGAAGCGTCTTTCGCAGGAGAGAGGGTTACCAGCTGGCGGCGCGCCGGCCGTCGTGGTGGATGAGGCGGCCGTTGTCTTCGGGAGTGAGCGAGGCCAGCACGCGGCGCAGGCCGGCCACGCTGCGTTCGACCGTCAGCGGCGCGGCACCGCCTCCCATGTCGGTCTGCACCCAGCCCGGGTCCAGCGCCACGCAGGTGGCGCCCGGGTAACTGTGCCGGGCACTGGCCACGGCCATGTTCACGGCCGCCTTGCTCACGCGGTACAGCCAGGCGTCGCTGCCGTCCACCAGGCCGACCTGGCTCATTTCGCTCGAGAAGGCCGCGAACACCCCACCGGCCGCCTCGACCGCGGGCATCACCTGGGGCATGGCCTGCATCAGGCCGAGCACGTTGGCGTGCATCACGCGGTCGAAGGCCTCGCGCGTGGGCGGCATCTTCGCGCTGTGGGGGTCGAGCACGCCCGCCACGTACAGGGCCACGTCGAGTTCCTCGCCATCAAGCGACCAGGCCAGGCCGCTCACGCTGGCGGGGTCGGCCACGTCCACGCGCAGCGGTTCGGCACCGAGCTCGCGCAGGCGCTCCAGGCCGGCGTCGTCGCGAGCCGTGGCGATCACGCGCTCACCCGTCTCCAGGTACTGACGCACCATCTCCAGGCCGATGCCGCGAGACGCACCGATCACCAGCACGGTGAGCATGGTGGTGCGCCGGGCCTCAGGTCAGTTCGATCGCCATGGCAGTGGCTTCGCCACCGCCGATGCACAGGGTGGCCACGCCCTTCTTGCCGCCCCGCGCCTTCAGAGCGTGCAGCAGCGTGACCAGGATGCGCGCGCCACTGGCGCCGATGGGGTGGCCCAGCGCGCAGGCGCCGCCGTTGACGTTGACCTTCTCGTGCGGGATCTTCAGCTCGGCCATGAGCGCCATCGGCACCACGGCAAAGGCCTCGTTGATCTCCCACAGATCGACGTCGCCAACCTGCCAGCCGGTCTTCTCCAGCAGCTTCTGCGTGGCGCCCACGGGCGCGGTGGCGAACCAGTTCGGCTCCTGCGCGTGCGTGGCATGGGCCACGATGCGCGCCAGCGGCTTAGCGCCGAGCTGCTTCGCGGTGGATTCGCGCATCAGCACCAGCGCGGCGGCACCGTCGTTGATGGACGAGCTGGAGGCGGCGGTGATGGTGCCGTCCTTCTTGAAGGCGGGCTTGAGGGCGGGAATCTTGTCGAGCTTGACCTTGCCCGGGCCTTCATCGGTGGACACCACGCGTTCGCCGCTGCGGTCCTTCACGGTAACGGGCGTAATCTCGGCGGCGAAGGCGCCGCTGTCGGTGGCGGCCTTGGCGCGCGTGACCGACGCGATGGCGAACGCGTCCTGCTGTTCGCGCGTGAAGCTGTATTTGGCGGCGCAGTCCTCCCCAAAGGTGCCCATGGAGCGGCCGGCCTCGTAGGCGTCTTCCAGGCCGTCGAGCATCATGTGGTCGTACACCTTGTCGTGGCCCATGCGGTAACCACCCCGGCCCTTTTGCAGCAGGTAGGGCGCGTTGGTCATGCTTTCCATGCCCCCTGCAACCATCACCTTGGCGCTGCCGGCGTCGAGCATGTCGTGCGCCAGCATGGCGGCCTTCATGCCCGAGCCGCACATCTTGGACAGCGTGACGGCGCCGGCCGACTTCGGCAGGCCCCCCTTGAACGCGGCCTGGCGCGCGGGCGCCTGGCCCTGGCCCGCCATGAGGCAGTTGCCGAACAGCACTTCGTCCACCTGGGCCGGGTCCACCCCGGCGCGCTGCACCGCAGCCTGGATGGCCGCGCCACCGAGGTCGTGGGCCGAGAGGCTGGCGAAATCGCTCTGGAACGCGCCCATGGGCGTGCGCGCGGCGCCGACGATGACGATGGGATCTGCGGACATGGTGAAAACTCCTGCTGAACAAAAGTGAAAGGGGGGCGGGCCGGCACACGCGGCCCTGTGGAACTCAGTCGCGTGGACGCACCGCCACGCCTTCGATGGCGCGCAGGTAGACCGCGTCGAGATCGGGGTTGCCGCGCACGGTCATCTGCAAGTCCTGCACGAGGCCGTCCTTGAGGCCGTAGACCCAGCCGTGCAAGGCCAGCGACTGGCCCCGGCTCCAGGCGTCCTGCACCACGGTGGTCTGTGCCAGGTTGACGACCTGCTCAATGGCGTTGAGTTCGCACAGCGCGTCGTGCCGGTGGCTCTCCGACAGGCCCGCGATCAGGGCGGAATGGCGGTCGCGCACGTCCTTGATGTGGCGCAGCCAGTTGTCGGCCAGACCCACGCGCGTGTCGCGCAACGCGGCGAGCACGCCGCCGCAGCCGTAGTGGCCCACCACCATCAGGTGCTCGACCTTGAGCACGTCGACCGCGTACTGTACCGTCGACAGGCAGTTCAGGTCGGTGGGCACCACCACGTTGGCCACGTTGCGGTGCACGAAGACCTCGCCCGGGTCCAGGCCGGTGATCTGGTTCGCCGGCACGCGGCTGTCGGAGCAGCCGATCCACATGTAGCGCGGGCTCTGCTGCTGCGAGAGCTTGGTGAAGAAGCCGGGGCGCTCGGCCTCGACCTGGGCTGCCCAGCGGCGGTTGTGTTCGAGAAGGTGTTGAAGATCGTTGCTCATGGGTGGGATTGTCCGCTCAAGAAGGCCCGGGCCTTCACATCGTCTCTGCAAACAGTTCGCGGCCGATCAGCATGCGGCGGATTTCGCTCGTGCCCGCACCGATCTCGTACAGCTTGGCGTCGCGCCACAGGCGACCCAGCGGGTACTCGTTGATGTAGCCGTTGCCCCCATAGATCTGGATGCCCTCGCCGGCCATCCAGGTCGCTTTCTCCGCGCACCACAGGATCACGGAGGCGCAGTCCTTGCGCACCTGGCGCACGTGCTCGGTGCCAAGCAGGTCCAGGTTCTTGGCCACGGTGTAGGCGAACGAGCGGCCGGCCTGCAGCACGGTGTACATGTCCGCCACCTTGCCCTGGATCAGCTGGAACTCGCCGATGCTCTGGCCGAACTGCCTGCGGTCGTGGATGTAGGGCACCACGTTGTCCATGACGGCCTGCATGATGCCCAGCGGACCACCGGTGAGCACGGCGCGCTCGTAGTCGAGCCCGCTCATCAGCACCTTGGCGCCGTTGTTCAGGCCGCCCATGATGTTCTCGGCCGGCACCTCGACGTTGTTGAACACCATCTCGCCGGTGTGGCTGCCGCGCATGCCCAGCTTGTCCAGCTTCTGCGCGGTGGAGAACCCCTTCATGCCCTTCTCGACGATGAAGGCGGTGACGCCGCGCGCGCCCATCTCGGGCTCGGTCTTGGCGTAGACCACCATGGTGTCGGCGTCCGGGCCGTTGGTGATCCACATCTTGCTGCCGTTGAGCAGGTAATAACCCCCCTTGTCCTCGGCCTTGAGCTTCATGCTGATCACGTCCGAGCCCGCGCCGGGCTCGCTCATGGCCAGGGCGCCCACGTGCTCGCCGCTGATGAGCTTGGGCAGGTACTTCTTGCGCTGGGCGTCGTTGCCGTTGCGCTTGATCTGGTTCACGCACAGGTTGCTGTGCGCACCGTACGAGAGGCCCACGCTGGCCGAGGCGCGCGAGATCTCTTCCATGGCAATCATGTGGGCCAGGTAACCCATGTTGGCGCCGCCGTATTCCTCGCCCACGGTGATGCCCAGCACGCCCAGGTCGCCCATCTTGCGCCACACGTCCATGGGAAACTGGTCGGCGCGGTCGATCTCGGCCGCGCGCGGCGCGATCTCGGCCTGCGCGAAATCGCGCACCGCGTCGCGCAGTGCGTCGATGTCTTCTCCAAGCTGGAAGTTCAGGCCGGGCAGGTTGGTCATGGGGGTCTCCGTGGGGTGTTTGGGGAAAGGGCTCAGCCCTGGATATTGTCGCGGCCGACCACCGCCATGAGGGTGCAGCCCATGGTGGCGATCAGCTTCTCGCGCCCGCCGTCGATGGCATAGGCGTGGCCTTCGCACACCGTGACGGTGCGCCCAGGCTTGATCACCGTGCCGACCATGCGGAAGCTTTCGCCTTGCGCGGGCGCCAGCAGGTTGATCTTGAATTCGATGGTGAGCACCGCGGCCTCCAACGCCATCAGCGTGAAGCCGGCATAGCCGCACGCGGAGTCGAGCGCGGTCGCCACCATGCCCGCGTGCAGGAAGCCGTGCTGCTGGGTCAGCGGCTCGGCCCAGGGCAAGGTGATCTCGACCCGGCCGGGAGCCACCGAGGCCAGCGTGGCGCCCAGGGTGCGCATGGCGGACTGGTGCGCAAAACTCTCGCGCGTGCGCTGGTCAAAACCGGCGTGGCGCGGCTCGAAGGTGGGAGAGGTCAAGGGGTGTCTCGCAACAGGCAGTGAACCGCGATTCTACGTTGACGTTTACGTAAACGTCAATTTCCACGGTGCCGAGCCGCGTCGGCCACAGGGCTATGCTCGACGCCCCATGCCCTACACCCTGTCCGCCCCGGTTCACAGCGAAAGCCTGATCAAGAAAAGCCGTTTCATCGGTTGCGTGGAGCCGATGGCGGACCGCGCTTCGGCGCTCCGGCGGGTGACGACCTTGCGCGCCGAACACCCGAGCGCCACCCACGTGTGCTGGGCGCTCATGGCCGGCGGCCACTCCGCCGCCAACGACGACGGCGAACCCGGCGGCACCGCCGGGCGGCCCATGCTGGAGGTGCTGCGCCACCAGGACCTGGAGGGCGTGCTCGCCACCGTGGTGCGTTATTACGGCGGCACGCCGCTGGGCGCGGGCGGCCTGGTGCGCGCCTACACCGACAGCGTGGCCCAGGCGCTGCTGCAGGCCGACAAGGTGCCGCTGGTGCACTGGCGCGCGCTGCGCTGCGTGCTGCCCTACGCGCTGGAAGGCTGGCTGCGCCGCGAGCTCGACGGCCACGGCGCGCGCCTGGTCGAAGCGCTGCATGGCGACGGCGTGGCGGTGTCGCTGCAAGTGCCCGAACCGCAGGCCGACGCCCTGGTGACGCGTCTCAACGACGCCGGCCAGGGCCGTGTGGTCTGGCTCGAAGAGGCCTCAGACCGGGACGAGGCTTGACAGCAGCAGACGGACCGCCTGCTCATAGGGCGCGGCAGGTTCTCCCCGGGCGATCGCCAGCGCCGCGCGGTCGAATGCCGCCGATAGCAGCACGCTGAGTTCGCGCAAGGGCACGGCCTCGGGGCGGTTTTTCAGCGCGTTCTGCAAACCCTCTTGCAAAGCATTGAAGCCCGCGAGGTCGCTCAAGCCGAGCACCTGCTCGGCCGACAGCACGGCCGGGGCTTCGAGCAGCAAGAGGCGGGCGCGGCCAACCTCGGCCATGGCGGCGAAATAGGCCTGGGCGCCCGCCAGCAGCGCGTCCACCGGACTCGGCTGGTGCCGCGAACGCTGCGCGATCTCGTCCGCCACCTCCTGCGCCACCTGACGGGCCACGGCATGGAACAGGTCGGTCTTGTCCGTGAAATGGTGGTACAGCGCGCCTCGGGTCACGTTCGCAGCCGCGACGATCTCGGGCGTGCCGGTGGCGGCGAAGCCCCGGGCCTCGAACAGCGCCCGCGCCGCACTCACCAGCGCGGCGCGGGTGGCGTCGGTGCGTTCACCTTGGGAACGCCGCTGCGGAGGAAAGGTCTTTTGCATACATGCAGTCTGTATGTTATATTGAAATTACATGCATATTGTATGTATGTTTTTACTGGAGACCCGCCATGAAATCCACCTCGTACTATCCCGTTCTCATGACCGACCGCGTGGCCGAGACGGCCCGCTTCTACGAAACCCATTTCCGCTTCACCAGCCTGTTCGACTGCGGCTGGTACGTGCACCTGCAATCCAGCGAAGACCCGGCCGTCAACCTCGCCATCCTCGATGGCACGCACAGCACGATCCCGGCCAGCGCGCGGGGTGGCCGGGCCTCGGGGGTGCTGCTCAACTTCGAGGTGGCCGACGTCGACGCGGAATACGAGCGCGCGATCGCCCAGGGACTGACCGTGCTGCTCGGCTTGCGGGACGAAGCCTTCGGCCAGCGCCACTTCATCGTGCAAGGACCCGACGGCGTGCTGATCGATGTGATCAAACCGATCCCCCCGAGCGAGGAATTCCTGCGCCTGTACACCGGGGGCGCCGTCGCGACCTAGATCAGGCCGTGCGGCTAAGCCAGACCAGCACGAGCCCCAGCGCGGCGGGCAGCGCCTGCACAAAGAGGATCTTGCGGCTCGCCGTGACCGCGCCGTAGAGGCCGGCGATCAGCACGCAAAGCAGGAAGAACACTTTCACGCCAAAGCCCTCGGGGCCCAGCCACAGGCCCCAGAGCAGGCCGGCGGCCAGAAAGCCGTTGTACAGCCCCTGGTTGGCCGCCAGCACCTTGGTGGCCGCGGCCGACTGGGGCGTCTGGCCGAAGGCGCGCATGCCAGCCGGCTTGTCCCACAGGAACATCTCGAGCACGAGAAAGTAGAAGTGCAGCAGCGCGACGAGCGCAACGACGATGCTGGCGATCACGGACATGGCAACGGCCTTTCACTTTTCTTCAAGGACGCGGCCCCATGGCCACGGACGCCGGCAGCTTACCCCGGCCGTCAGGCCTTGGGGCTTTTTTCGATCTTGCCCAGCAGGGCGCGGGCTTCCTTCTCGTGCGTCTTCACCTCATCGAGGTTGGCCAGCAGATCGGCCATCTGCTCCTCCAGTTGGTGGCGGTGGTCGGCCAGCACGGTGAGGAACTTGCGCAGTTGCGGTCCGGTGTCGCGCGGGCTGTCGTACATGTCGATGATGTCCTTGGCCTCGGTCAGCGACAGCCCCAGGCGCTTGGCGCGCAGGGTGAGCTTGAGGCGCGTGCGGTCGCGCGAGGTGTAGACCCGGTTGCGGCCCCCCGGGCCTTCGCGCTGCGGCTGCAGCAGGCCCATGTCCTCATAGAAGCGGATGGCGCGCGTGGTCAGGTCGAACTCGCGGGCCAGGTCGCTGATGGTGTAGGTCGGGTTCGTCGCCATGGGGGGTGCCCTGTTATTTGACGTTTACGTCAACGTCAGGCGGCGATCTTAACGGAATCGCTCTGCGGCGAGACCCGCGCGCCAGGGTGTCATTCGTCCAGCGGCACGGCCGCCTCGCGCAGCTCACGGCGGCGCTGGGCGTGATCGGGCAGCACACTCGCGACCACATCCCAGAACTGCGGACTGTGGTCCATGTGGCGCAGATGGCTGAGCTCGTGCACCACGACGTAGTCGATCATGTCCAGCTTGAGGTGGATCAGCCTCCAGTTCAGGCGGATCGACCCGTCGGCGCTCGCGCTGCCCCAGCGCGTGCCGGCACTGGACAGGCGCAGCTTGCTGTAGCGCACGCCCAGTTGCGGCGCAAAGTGGTCCAGGCGCTCGGTGAACAAGGCCTTGGCCCGCTTCATCAGCCAGGCCTGCGCGGCGTCGCGGATCTGCGTTTCCTGCGCATTTCGCGCCAGCCCCATGCGCAGCGTCGCCAGGCCACCCGGCGCCGGCTCGAACACCCCGCCCACCTGCGTGAAGGTGTGCGTGGGGTCGAGCACCAAGCGCATGCGCTCACCGAGGTAGTCGAACTCGACACCATCGGCCCAGCGGATGCGCGCCTGCTCCATCTCGCCGGCGCGCTGGCGGGCGCTCTGCAGCTTCTCCAGCACCCAGGCCGATTTGTCGTGCAGCAGCGCCTCGACCTCGCCGACCGGCGTCCAGCGCGGCGCGCTCACGCTCAAGCCGTCGGTGCTGACCGACAGTCCGATGGTGCGGCGTTTGCCGCGCTTGAATTCGTAGGCCACCTCGCAGGCGCCGAGCCGCAGCATGCGGTTGGCGCGCGGATGGTGCCAGGCCGCCGGCTGGAACACCTGGGTCATGGGCAGGGCCGGGGGGGCGGCCACCGCGGGCGGAGGTGGCGGCGATGCGGGCCGCTGGGGCTCGGGCGCGGGTGCGCCAAGGAAGTCGAGCGCCAGTTGCACGAAGCGCTGCATGGCGGTGCTCAGGCGGCGCGGTAGGCCTCGGGATCGAGCCGGCGCATTTCCGCTTCGATCCAGGCCTCGACCTCACGCATCAGCTCGTCGGGCTCACGGCCCGCGCTGGGGATGGGCTTGCCGATGGAGAACTCCACCGTGCCCGGCCGCTTGATGAAGGCCTTGCGCGGCCAGCACTTGGCCGAGGTCACTGCAATCGGGATCACCGGCGCTCCCGTGGCCACGGCCAGCCGCGTGCCACCACTCTTGTACTGGCCCTTCTGGCCGCGCGGGATGCGCGTGCCCTCGGGAAACATGATGACCCAGGTGCCCTGATTGAGCAGGCGCTGGCCTTGTTCGACCACCCTGTTGAAGGCCTGGGCACGCTTGCTGCGGTCGATGTGGATCATGTCCATGCGGCTCATGGCCCAGCCGAAGAAGGGCACGTAGAGCAGTTCCTTCTTGAACACGTAGGCCAGCGGGTGCGGCATCAGCGCTGGCATGCAGAAGGTTTCCCAGGTGGACTGGTGCTTGAGCAGCAGCACCGCCGGCGCGGTGCTGCCCACCGGCAGGTTCTCGAAGCCGATCACCTCGTTGCGGATGCCCAGGATCAGCTGGCCACTGGCCACCGCGAGCTTGAGCCAGCCCGCGCACATCCAGTAGATCTGCGTGCTGTTGAGAAACGGCGCAGCGACCAGCACCGCCAGCGCCCAGGGCACCACGGTCACGGCCATGAACAGGGTGTGCAGGACCGAGCGCAGCAGATGGATGAGGATCATGTTGGGGAACCGAGGATCAGGTGGTGGGCTGCGCGAGCAGCCAGTCGGTGAAGGCGCCGAGGTCGTCGTGGGGATGCGTGCCGGGCGGCAGGTCGGGCGCGAGCGCCGCGAGGTCCATGGCCGCCCCCGAGCCCAGGCGGCCCCGCAGGTGTTCGGACTTGCCCGTCATCAGCAAATGGGTGCGGCAGCCCGCGGCGGCGGCCGCGCGCACGTGGCGCATCGCGTTGCCGGCCGCATGCACCGTGGCCAGCGGCATGCCGAACCGCGCGCCGATCTGCAGGAACAGGCCGGGCGCGGGCTTGCGGCAGGCACACGCGTCTTCGGGCGCGTGCGGGCACATGAACACCGCCTCCACGCGCGCCCCCGCCGCGGCCAGCTGGCGGTGCATCTTGGCGTGGATGGCGTTGAGCGAAGCCATGTCGAACAGGCCCCGACCGATGCCGGACTGGTTGGTGGCCAGCACGATGCGCCAGCCACCCTGATTGAGCCGCGCCACCGCCTCGAGCGCACCGGGCAATGGCTCCCACTCCTCCGGCGAGGCGACGTAATCGTCCCGGCTGCGGTTGAGCGTGCCGTCGCGGTCGAGGATGAGCAGCTTCATGGCGGTGTCAGGTCGCCAGACGGGACAGGTCGGCCACGCGGTTCATGGCCTGGTGCAACTCGCGCAGCAGGCCGAGGCGGTTGGCCTTGAGCGCGGGGTCGTCGGCGTTGACCATCACGCCGTCGAAGAAGGCATCGACCGGCGCGCGCAGCGCGGCGAGCGCCTGCAGCGAGCCGGTGTAGTCTTCGGCGTCGAACTTCGCGTTGGCGGCGGGCACGGTGGCCTGCATGGCGTCGAACAGACCCTTTTCGGCGGCCTCGACCAGCAACGCTTCCTGCACCGCAGCACCCTCGCCTTCGGCCTTCTTGAGGATGTTGGCGATGCGCTTGTTGGCAGCGGCAAGCGCGGGCGCTTCGGGCAACGCGGCGAAAGCGCGCACGGCCTGCAGGCGCAAGGCAACCTCGCCCAGGCGCGACGGGCGCAGGGCCAGCACGGCATCGACTTCCTGGGCGCTGTAGCCCTGCTCGCGCAGGCCACCGGCGAGGCGGTCGTAGATGAAGTCGGACAAGGCCGCACTGGGGTCGGTGATCAGGGCGCCGAAAGCGGGCACGGCCGATTGCAACAGGGCGCTCAGATCGATCGGAAGGTTCTTCTCGACCAGCATCCGCACCACGCCCAGCGCATGCCGGCGCAGCGCGAACGGGTCCTTGTCGCCCGTGGGCAGGTTGCCGATGCCGAACATGCCAACCAGGGTCTCCAGCTTGTCGGCCAGCGCCACCACCACACCCGCCATGTTGCGCGGCAGCTCATCGCCGGCAAAGCGGGGACGGTAGTGGTCTTCGATCGCGAAGGCGATGTCCTCGGTCAGGCCATCGTGGCGCGCGTAGTAGCCACCCATGATGCCCTGCAACTCCGGGAACTCGCCCACCATGTCGGTGAGCAGGTCGGTCTTGGCGAGCTGCGCGGCAGTGTCGGCCTGTTGCGCGAGCACCTCGCCCCCCAGTTGCTGGCCGATGGCACGGGCGATGGCGCGCACGCGCTCCATGCGCTCGCCCTGTGTGCCCAGCTTGTTGTGATAGACCACCTTGCCCAGGCCTTCGACGCGCGAGGCCAGCGTCTTCTTGCGGTCCTGGTCGAAGAAGAACTTGGCATCGGCCAGGCGCGGGCGCACCACGCGCTCGTTGCCGCCGATCACCGCGCTCGGGTCCGCCGGGCTGATGTTGCTGACCACCAGGAAGCGGTGGGTCAGCTTGCCCTGCGCATCCAGCAGCGGGAAATACTTCTGGTTGGCCTTCATCGTGAGAATGAGGCATTCCTGCGGCACATCGAGGAACTGGGTCTCGAACTCGCAGATGAGCACGTTGGGCCGCTCGACCAGCGCGGTCACTTCGTCGAGCAGTGCGTCGTCCTCGATCGGCCGGCAACCGCCCCCTACCTTCGCTGCGGCCGCCGCGAGCTGGCGCGCGATCTCGGCCTTGCGCTCGGCGAACGAGGCGATCACCGCACCGTCCTTGGCGAGCGTGGCGGCGTAGCTGTCGGCGTCCTTCAGCACCACCGGCGAGACCTGGGCCTCGAAGCGATGACCCTGCGTGGTGTGGCGCGCGGTCAGCCCCAGCGCCTTCACCGGCACGACGCTGCCACCATGCAGCGCGACCAGGCCGTGCGCGGGGCGCACGAAGTTCACGCTGCTCCAGCCGGGCAGTTCGCAATCGGTCTCGAGCTGGTAGCTCATGACCTTGGGGATCGGCAGCTTGGCAATGGCTTCGTCCAGCGCCTTCTGCAGGCCGCTAGCCAGCTCGGCCCCCGGCGCGACGCTGTCGTGGAACAAGGCCTCGGCCTTGCCATCCGGCGCGCGCTTGAGACCGGCCACGGCCGACGCGTCGGCGCCGAGCGCGGCCAGGCGCTTGAGCAAGGCGGGCGTGGGTTGGCCGTTGGCGTCCAGCCCCACGCTCACGGGCATGAGCTTTTGCGACACGGCCTTGTCGGCCGCGCGCGCCAGCACGCCGGTGACGTGCGCGGCCAGGCGGCGCGGCGAGGCGAAGGCGGTCACGGCCGCATCGGCCGGCGCCAGGCCCTGGGCCTTGAGCTGGTCACCCAGCACCGTGGCGAAGGCATCGCCGAGTTTCTTCAGCGCCTTGGGCGGCAGCTCTTCGACAAACAGCTCAACGAGCAGGTTCTGTGCGGTCATTCTTGTTCTTTCACCCGGCGCTCACGCGGCCTTCTTTACCATCTGTTCCACCCACTCGCGCGGCGCCATGGGGAAGCCCAGGCGCTCGCGGCTCTCGTAATAGCTCTGCGCGACAGCACGCGCCAGGTTGCGGATGCGGCCAATGTAGGCGGCGCGCTCGGTCACGCTGATGGCCCCGCGCGCGTCCAGCAGATTGAAGCTGTGCGCGCACTTCAGCACCTGTTCGTAGGCGGGCAGCGCGAGCTGTTGCTCCATCAGGTGCTTGGCCTGTTTCTCGTGCGCGTTGAAGGCGGTGAAGAGGAACTCGGCGTCGCTGTGCTCGAAGTTGTAGGCCGACTGTTCCTTCTCGTTCTGCAGGTAGACGTCGCCATAGCTCAGCGTGTCCGTCCATTTGAGGTTGTAGACGTTGTCCACGCCCTGCAGGTACATGGCCAGGCGCTCCAGGCCGTAGGTGATCTCGCCGGTGATGGGCTTGCAGTCGATGCCACCCACCTGCTGGAAGTAGGTGAACTGCGTCACTTCCATGCCGTTGAGCCAGACTTCCCAGCCCAGGCCCCAGGCGCCGAGTGTGGGGTTCTCCCAGTCGTCCTCGACGAAGCGGATGTCGTTCTTCTTCAGGTCGAAGCCCAGGGCCTCCAGACTGCCGAGGTAGAGCTCGAGGATGTTGCTCGGCGCGGGCTTGAGCACCACCTGGTACTGGTAGTAGTGCTGCAGGCGGTTGGGGTTCTCGCCGTAGCGGCCGTCCTTGGGGCGGCGGCTGGGCTGAACGTAGGCGGCCTTCCAGGGCTCGGGGCCGAGCGCGCGCAGGAAGGTGGCGGTGTGGCTGGTGCCGGCACCCACCTCCATGTCGTAGGGCTGCAGCAGCGCGCAGCCCTGGGCGTCCCAATAGGACTGCAGTTTCAGAATGATGTGCTGGAAGGTCAACATGCGAAAGAAGCCGGGAACGAAGCCCGGCCAAGGGATGGTCTGGGAGGGAGCGTGGCGCGGCATCGCGCCTGGAATGCCCCAAGTGCCCGATTTTACGGGCGCGCTCAGCGGCGGCGGGTGCGCCCGCCCCGGCGGCCCAGGTTGCGGGTGGAGGCGATCAGCAGCGCCAGCACGGCGCAGACCACCCACAGGGGCACCAGGCCCCAGCGCGCGGTCCACTGTGCGTACGGCGTGACGCCGCTGCGCCCCTGCACCGTGGCCTCCAGGCGGCCGCGCGTGAGCCGCTGCAGCTGGTGCGTGACCTGGCCCTGGTGGTCGATGACGGCCGTGGCGCCGGTGTTGGTAGCCCGCAGCATGGGCCGGCCCAGCTCGATCGCGCGCAGGCGCGAGATCTGCAGGTGCTGGTCGATCGCGATGCTGTCGCCGAACCAGGCGATGTTGCTCAAGTTGACCAGCACGGTGGGCGCGGCCGTGGGATCGCGGAACGAGGCCGCGAGCTCTTCGCCGAACAGGTCTTCGTAACAGATGTTGGGCGCCACGCGCTGCCCCGACACCGCCCAGGCCGGCTGCGCCAGGGCGCCCCGGTTGAAGTCACCGAGCGGGATGTTCATGAGGTCGGTGAACCAGCGGAACAGCGGCGGAATGAACTCGCCGAAAGGCACCAGGTGGTGCTTGTCATAGCGGTACAGGCCGTTGTCCGGCGTGTCCAGCCGAGGCTGTCCTTGCAGGCGATTTGCCGAGCCCGCGTTGATGCCCCAGACCGAGTTCGTGTAACCCTGATCCAGGCTGCCCAACGGCAAGCCCACCAGCGCACCCACGCCGGTGCCGGCCGGTTGCTCGGCCAGATGCCCGAGCAACGGCTGCCAGAAGTCGGGGCCCAGTTGGCCGGGCAGCAGGGGAATGGCGGTTTCCGGCGCGACCACCAGATGCGGGCCGGTGGCGGAACTGCGCGCGGCCTGCACCGCTTCGGTGATCTGTTGGGGGTACCAGTTCAGCGCCTGGGCCACGCCCGTGCCGGGCTCGAATTTCTGATCCTGGGCGATGTTGCCCTGCAGCAGCCACACCCGCAGTTCGCCCGTCGCGGCAGTGTCCTGGTGACCCAGGCCGCGCCACGCCGCGCCGCCGCCGATCAGGCTCACCAGCAGAACGCCCACCACCAGGAACAGGGCCAGCGACCGCAACACACCGGGCCAGCCATCGGCCAGACCCGGCACCAGCCGGGCCTGCACGCGGGGTGCCGGCGCCACCATGCCCCCCGCCGTCCGGCCCACCGGCCGGCTGACGGGCGACTGCATCCAGACGCTGAAGCGCCGCCAGAGGCCGGAGACGATGGAGGCCACCGAATAGGCCAGCACGGCCGCCAGGAAGCCCATGCCATAGACCCCCACCAGCGGTGCCCAAGGGGCCATCAGGTCAACGTGCGCGTAGCCTCCCGCGCCCCAGGGGAAACCGGTGAACCAGTGGCCGCGCGCCAGTTCGGCCAGCGTCCAGAGCGAGGCAAACATCAGCCCCTGTGCGGTGCGCGACACCGGCGCCCAGGCACAGAGGAAACCCACCACCACCGCGTAGTAGACCGACAGCAGCCCCGCCAGCGCGAGCACGGCCAGCACCGCCAGCCAGGCGGGCAGGCCGCCGTAGGTGTGCAGGGAGATGAACAGCCACCAGAAGGTGCCCGCCAGCCAGACGGTGGAAAACACCCAGCCGCGCCACACCGCCTGCCCCACCCGGGTGGCGTACTGCAGCGCCAGCACCAGCAGCGCCAGCGAGGCGATCTGCCACCAGCCATTGGGCTGGCCTTGCACAGTGCCCGGCAGGCCCCAGCCCGCGAAAGGCCAGGCGATGGAGGTCGCCTGCAAGGCACCGCCCAGCAGACACACGAGGAACCAGGCGAAACCGCTGCCGCGCGCGCTGCGCCCGGGCGGGCGGCGGCTCATCGGGTTGAAACTCGACGGCGTGTGGAGTGACCCGAAAAGGCTTCGCATGGGGTTGGGCGGGCTCAGGCCTCGCCCGGCACGGGCATGACCTTGAACCACTTCACCGCGCCGCCCTTGGTGTGCAGCACGGTGAAGCGCAGGCCGTCGAGCTCATGGACCTCGCCCCGCTTGGGCACGTGGCCCATGGCGTGGGCGATCATGCCGCCGATGGTGTCGAAGTCCTCTTCGGACAGCTTCAGCCCGAAGGATTCGTTGATGCGCTCGATCGGCGTGTCGCCGCTCACGCGCCAGGTGCCGTCGGCCAGGGCGAAGATGTCGCCATCGTCCTCGGCCACGTCGAACTCGTCTTCGATCTCGCCGACGATTTCCTCGAGCACGTCCTCGATGGTGATAAGGCCTGCCACGCGGCCAAACTCGTCGATCACGATCGCCAGGTGGTTGCGGTTGCCGCGGAACTCGCGCAGCAGGTCGTTGAGGCCCTTGCTTTCGGGCACGAAGGTGGCCGGGCGCAACAGCGCGCGGATGTTGAGCGCGGGCGCGCGCTGCAGCTTGAGCAGGTCCTTGGCCAGCAGGATGCCGATGATGTTCTCGCGCTCGCCCTCGAACACTGGAAAGCGCGAGTGCGCGGTGTCGATGACCAGGTGCAGCAGTTCGTCGAAGGGCGCATCGATGTCCAGCACATCCATGCGTGGGGTGGCCACCATCACATCCCCGGCGGTCATGTCCGCGATGCGGATCACGCCTTCGAGCATGACGCGCGACTCGGCGTTGATGATGTCGTTGTCCTCGGCCTCGGCGAGGGTTTCGATCAGCTCGTCCTTGGAATCCGGTCCGGGATGGATGAATTCCGCAAGCTTTTGCAGAAAACCACGTTTGTCGGCATGCCGCAGGCTGCGCTGCGGCCCGCTACTGGGAGGGGAGTCGGCCACTGAAGGATGGGGGGAGGTTGTAACAGGGCGGAAGGATACCCCATGCGGGTGTCGGCGCGCAAAGCCGCGCGAGCCCCACGGCCCCGGCCGGGCTCAGCCCCGGACGCGTTCGCGTGCTTCGCGCACGCCCTGGCGGATGTCCTGCAGCACCGACAGAAAGCCCCAGAACTGCTTGGCCTGGGCCTTGAGGTGGTAGTCGGTGATGGCCACCTGCTCATTGACCATCTCTGTCACGCGGGAGTCGAAGTCCGCTGGCGGCAACCGCAGGTGCGCCTCGGACTCGGAGCCGTCGCGCTCAATCACCGCGCCAGCACGGCGGGCGATCTTGAGCATCGCTGTGTTTTCCGACAGCGCATGGATGAACAGCATCTGCACGCCCTCGTTGCGCGCGTGCATGACGGCGCGCTCGAACAGGCGGCCGCCGTAACCCCGTCCACGCGCATGCTTGACCACCGACACGCCGAACTCGGCGCAGCTGGTGTACTGGGGGTCGAGCGAGAAGGCGAGGTGGGCCATGGCGATGAGCTCGAGCCGGCGGTTGAAGATGCCGAAGAGCTCGTCGCGGTCGAAATTGAGCTGCGCCACGTAGCGGCGGATCTGCTCGTCGTTGGCCGCATACCCGAAGCGCAGGTAGCGATCGTTCGTATCCAGTTCCAGGAGGTGCGCCTCGATGCGGTCGATCTGCCCGGGACCGATCGACCGGATCGGCACCATCACCGGGTTCGATTTGTCCCCGCGCTCGGGCGTGCCGCCGGTGGACGACGAAGCGCGCACCTCGGCCTGCGCCTGCAGCGGCGTCGACTTGAACCAGCGGGTGGGATCAACCATGGGCACGAATGTACGGGTTATCCCTATAACAGCAAGGACGCAAACCCCTAAACCCGCGGGAACCCGACGGACGGGGACGAAAACTCCCTCACAACGGCAAAGCCGTGGTGCTTTTCACGCGGTCCATCACGAAACTGGTCTTGCAATCCTGCACGCTGGGGTGCTTGAGCAGGGTGTCCATGATGAAGCGCGAATAGGCGGCCATGTCGGCCACCACCAAGCGCAGGTGGAAGTCCATGTCGCCCGTGAGCGCGGCGCATTCCACCACCTCGGGCCACGACAGCACGCTGGCGCGGAACAGGTCCATGGGGTTGCGCTTGGCGCTGTCGGAGTGCTTTTCGAGCCTCACACTCACGTGGGCGGTCAGCCCCAGCCCCACCGCCTCAGGCCGCACCAGGGCCACATAGCGGTCGATGACGTGCGCCTCCTCCAGCCGCTTCACCCGGCGCAGCACCGCGCTGGGCGAGAGGCCCACCGCTTCCGCGATCTGGTCGTAGGTGGCGCGGCCGTCGGCCTGCAGGCTGCGCAGAATGTGGCGATCAAGCTTGTCCAGTGCTTCCATAGGCGCCATTTTGCAAGATTCCTGCAATTCTGACGAATGGCGCGCCCCAAAACGCCGGAATCGTGACACCCTGCGCCGATACAGTGGCCCACTGCCCACACACAACGGAGACCACCATGAACACGCCCTTGCCCGCCGCCGCCCAGGCCGCCGCCCCCCCATGGGACAACCCCATGGGCACGGACGGCTTCGAATTCATCGAGTACGCGGCGCCCGATCCCGTGGCCATGGGCGCGCTGTTCGAGCGCATGGGTTTCAAGGCGATCGCAAGGCATCGCCACAAGGCGGTCACCCTGTACCGCCAGGGCGAGATCAACTTCATCATCAACGCCGAACCCGACAGCTTCGCGCAGCGCTTCGCGCGCCTGCACGGTCCCAGCGTGTGCGCGATCGCCTTCCGCGTGGCCGATGCCAAGGCGGCCTACGAACGAGCCATCTCACTCGGCGCCTGGGGCTATGCGCAATCGGCCGGGCCGGGCGAACTGAACATCCCGGCCATCAAGGGCATCGGCGATTCGATCATCTACTTCATCGACAAGTGGCGCGGCAAGAACGGCGCCAAGACGGGCGACATTGGCAACATCGGTTTCTTCGACGTGGACTTCGAGCCCCTGCCCGGCGCCGAACTCAACCCCGTCGGCCACGGCCTGACCTACATCGACCACCTGACGCACAACGTGCACCGCGGCCGCATGGAGGAGTGGGCGGGCTTCTACGAACGCCTGTTCAACTTCCGAGAGGTGCGCTACTTCGACATCGAGGGCCAGGCGACCGGCGTGAAGAGCAAGGCCATGACCAGCCCTTGCGGCAAGATCCGCATCCCGATCAACGAAGAAGGCAACGAGAAATCGGGGCAGATCCAGGAGTACCTGGACCGGTACCACGGCGAGGGCATCCAGCACATCGCCATGGGCTCGACCAACCTGTACGACACGGTGGACGCGCTCGAACTCAGCGGCGTGAAGCTGCTCAACACCAGCGAGACCTACTATGAGCTGCTGCCCAAGCGCATCCCGAGCCACGGCGAAAACCTCGAGGCCCTGAAGCAGCGCAACATCCTGGTGGACGGCACACCCGGTGAACTGCTGCTGCAGATCTTCAGCGAGAACCAGCTCGGCCCGATCTTCTTCGAGTTCATCCAGCGCAAGGGCAACCAGGGCTTCGGCGAAGGCAACTTCAAGGCCCTGTTCGAGACCATGGAGCTCGACCAGGTGCGCCGTGGCGTGCTCAAGGCCTGAGGGCAGACGCGATGGCCGTTGAACCCGTCGTCTATGGCGCCAGCGACCGCCCGCCTCGCGGCGACTACTCGCGTGCGCGGGGCGACTACACCTGCCCGCAGAACTGGGCCTCGTACACCGAGGCCGACCATGACACCTACCACCGCCTCTACGAGCGCCAGACTGCGCTGCTGCCGGGCCTGGCCTGCAATGCCTTCATCGAGGCCCTCCCTTCGCTGGGCGTGAAGGACCGCATTCCCCGCTTCGAAGAGATCAACGAACGCCTCAAGCCCGCGACAGGCTGGGAAATCGTGGCCGTGCCCGGCCTGATTCCCGAGCGGCCCTTCTTCGACCTGCTGGCCAACCGCCGTTTCCCGGTGACCGACTGGATTCGCACGCCGGCCGAGTTCGACTACATCGTCGAGCCCGATGTGTTCCACGACCTCTTCGGCCATGTGCCGCTGCTGTTCAACCCGGTGTTTGCCGACTACGTGCAACGCTACGGGGCGGGCGGCCTGAAGGCCCACGACCTGGGCGCCGGCGAGCTGCTCTCGCGGCTGTATTGGTACACGATCGAGTTCGGCCTGATCCGCCAGGACGACGGGTTGCGCGCGTACGGCGCCGGCATCCTGAGTTCGTCGGGCGAACTGCGCCACAGTGTCACCAGCCCGCAACCCCAGCGCATCGCGCTCGATCTGCTGCGCTGCATGCGCACGCGCTACAAGATCGACGACTACCAGGCCACCTACTTCGTCATCGAGAGCTTCAACCAGCTGTTCGAAATGACCGCGCCCGACTTCGCGCCGCTCTACAAGGCGGTGCGTTCGCTCGGCGACCTGCCGGCCGACGCCACGATCGCCAGCGACTCGTCCATTACCCTGGGGTGAAAGGCCAACGCCACGTGGGCCGCGCCGGGCACCAGCCGGTTGTCGGCCCCGGGCAAGGTAGCGGTGGAAGCCGGGAACACGATGTTGTCGGCATTGGAATACCAGCACACGAAGTCGGCATAGGTGTCCTGCGGCTGGATCTGCGCTTCGCGCCGGGCCAAGGCGGCCAGCCAGTGCCCGTCCTGCCGCATCTGCCGGCCGTTGGCCACACGGCTGAAGCGCCCCAGCCAGGTGCCTCGGTGCGGACTGCCGATGGTGATGACCTGGTGCACCGGCGTGTCCGGCTCGGCCGCCCGCCACGCCCGCGCAACAAGGCCACCCATGCTGTGGCACACCAGCACCGGGGGGCGGCCCGTGAGGGCCAGGGCGCGCCGCACGGCGTCGCTCATGAGGGGCACGTAGTCGTCGATGTCGCCGAACACCGGCTCCAGGTTGACCGACACATAGGGCACGCCTTGGCTGCGCAAGCGGCGCATCCAGGGCAACCACAGGCCTCGATTGCACACGAAGCCGTGCACGAACACCACGGCGGGCACTGTGCCTTGGCGCGGGTCGACGTCGTCCGGCAGGCTTGCCCAAAAGAAGGGCTGGCGCCAGGCAAACACCTGCGGCGCCACGCGGACCTCCTGCCACCAAGCACCCGCCAAACCCGGCCATCCCGCCGGAGGTGCGACATCGCCCCGGTTCAGCCGGGCTGCGGCCAGACCCTCCAGGGCGAGCACCAAGGCATAGCCGCCCAGCAACAACAGGGCGCCCACCACAGCCACCGTGGGGGATCGCGGCCACCAGAAGAACACCCAAGCCACCACGAACACCAACGTACCGAGCACCAGCGCCTGCTGCAAGCGGGCCAGGCTGGAGCGGCGAACGTGTCTTGGGGGCGTCTGCGTCGGAGGGGACATGGCCGAACTATCTCACGGAGTGGGCTGTCCGAATTAGACTGGTACACCGCTTCTGCCTGAGCCCGCCATGACCCAGAACCCCAGCGCCGCCGACCGCATCCGCACGCACCTGGCGCGTGTCAGCGATCTGCGCCAGCAAGCCCGTACAGCAGGCCTCGACCGGGCGGTGAACGAGGTGAAACTGCTGCAGGGCCGGCGCTTCCGCGCCACGTACGCCGACTTCCTTGATCACCCGGTGTATGCACCCGCAACCCGCTTCTTTCTGGAGGAGCTCTACGGCGTACACGACTTCGCCCGGCGCGACGCGCAATTCGCCCGCATCGCCGGCGCGTTGGAACGCCTGTTCCCGGAGGCCGTGGCCCAGCTCGCGGTGGATCTGGCCGAGACCCATGCCTTGACCGAGGTGCTCGACCACCACATGGCCACACACTGGTTGCCAGAGGACGCCTCGCTGTCCCCCGCCCTGCGCTACACGCGCGCCTGGCGGCTGACCGGGGACCGCGATGCGCGCGCGCGCCAGTTGGCGGTCGTGCAGCACATGGGGCGCGAACTGCAGCGCCTCACCCGCATGAAGCCCTTGCGGCTGGCTTTGCGCATGATGCGCAACCCGGCCCGTGCGGCGGGCCTCGATGCCTTGCAGCATTTCCTGGAAAGCGGCTTCGATGCCTTCGCCTCACTGGGAGATGCACGCAACTTCCTCGACACCATCAGCGCACGGGAATCGCGTTGGATCAGCACCCTGTTCGACGAGGGCGAGGCCGCCTGCAGCGCGGCACTGTCCGCCGAGCTGGCCAGGGTCTCTGAGGCCCGTTGAGGCCTCCGGGATCCCGTGTGCTTTGGGTGACAGCGCCTTAGGGCTGGCCCGGTATGCACCCCGGCGTCGGCTTGCCAGAATGGTCTATCCCTCTCTGTCACAGCGAAATCCATGACCCGACCCTGGCTCACCCAATACCCCGAAGGCGTTGCACCCGAGGTCGCGCCCGAACGTTACCGCTCGTTGGCCGACCTGCTCGAAGAGTCGTTCAAGCAACATGCCCGCCAACCCGTGAGCGTGTGCATGGAACAGTGGATGAGCTATGGCGAACTGGACAGCTTGAGCGCCGCCATGGGGGCCTGGCTTCAGGGCCGAGGCTTGGTGCCGGGTGCCCGCGTGGCCATCATGCTGCCGAATGTGCCGCAGTTTCTGATCACCATGGCCGCGATCGTGCGCGCTGGTTACACCGTGGTGAACGTCAATCCGCTCTACACCGCGCGGGAACTGGAGCACCAGCTCAAGGACTCCGGAGCTCAGGCCATCGTCATCCTGGAGAACTTTGCACACACACTCGAACAGGTGATCGACCAGACCTCTGTGGAGCACGTGGTCATCGCCAGTCTGGGCGACCAGTTGGGGTTCTGGTACGGGCGCTGGATCACGTTCGCCGTGCGGCATCTGGCCAAGATGGTCCCGGCCTACAAGCTGGCCCGAACAGGCCCCCTGGGCGAACGCACCATCGTGAACTTCCGCCACGTCTTGGCCGAAGGCAGTGGCATGCGTCTCCAGCCCACCAGCGACACCTTGGACTCCGTGGCCTTCCTGCAGTACACGGGAGGCACCACCGGTTTGTCCAAGGGCGCGGTGCTCACCCACCGCAACATCATCGCCGCCATCCTGCAGGCCGAAGCCTGGTTCAAGCCCGCGCTGCAAAAGGTCGGCGACCTGCGGCAAGTCAACGGCATCGCGGCGCTGCCGCTGTACCACATCTTTGCGCTGACCCTGAGCCTGCTCACCATCCGCTGGGGGGCGCACATGACCCTGGTGCCCAATCCGCGCGACATCCCGCAACTGGTAGCCACCCTCAAGCGACGCGCATTCCACGTGCTCCCCGCTGTGAACACCTTGTTCAACGCCCTGCTGCAGAACCCCCAGTTCCGTCAATTGGATTTTTCGAACCTCGCGTTGTCGCAGGCCGGGGGCATGGCCGCGTCGGAAGGCACGGCTCGGCAATGGAAGGCCGTCACCGGCTGCACCATGATTGAAGGCTGGGGCATGAGCGAGACCTGCGCGATCGGGACCAACAACCCGGTCACCAGCCAGCAGTTCAGCGGCACCATCGGCTTGCCTCTGCCTGGCATTGACATCGCGATCAAGGACGACGAAGGCCGCAGCCTGGCGCTGGGTGAAACCGGCGAGATCTGCATCAAGGGGCCGAATGTGATGGTGGGCTACTACCAGCAGCCCGAGGAGACCGCACGAGCGTTCACGCCCGATGGCTTCATGCGAACGGGCGACGTGGGGGTCATGGACCCGCAGGGCTTCACGCGCATCGTCGACCGCAAGAAGGACATGATCCTCGTCTCCGGCTTCAATGTGTTCCCCAGCGAGCTGGAGAACGTCATTTCGTTGTGCCCGGGGGTGCTTGAATGCGCGGCCATCGGCATCGAGGACGACAAGCAGGGCGAGGCGGTCAAGGTGTTTGTGGTGCGCTCGGACCCCACCCTGCGCGAGGAAGACGTGGCACGTTACTGCCAGGACAACCTGACCGGCTACAAGCGGCCCAAGCTCATTGAATTCCGGGACGAGCTGCCGAAGAGCAACGTGGGCAAAATACTCCGGCGCGCCTTGCGCACGCCAGCTGCCCACTGAGGCCCTCCCACTGCATGCCATCCCATTTTTCACCGGCACCGATCGACGCTCCCCATTCAACCCTTGCCAACGCCGGCGTCACCTGCCTGGAACGGGGCTGGCTGTCTGCCAACAACATCCTGATTCGAGGTGAGGGCCCCACCGCGTTGGTGGACTCGGGTTATTCGTCGCATGCACCCCAGACGCTGGCGCTCGTGGCGGCCACCCTTGGGGGGGCGCCGCTGGATCTGCTGCTGAACACGCACCTTCACAGCGACCATTGCGGCGGCAATGCCGAGTTGCAGCAGGCCTATCCTGCATTGCGCACGCTGATACCGCCTGGTCAGGCCGCTTCGGTCACGAATTGGGATCCAGTGGCCCTGACATTTGAGCCTACGGGCCAGTCTTGCCCACGGTTCACGCATCAAGGTCTGCTGACGCCTGGCACCTCCATTCGCCTGGGTTCACTGAATTGGGATATCCACGCGGCCAAGGGGCACGATCCTCATTCCATCGTCCTCTTCCAGGCCGAGCATCGGCTGCTGATTTCTGCGGATGCACTGTGGGAAAACGGCTTCGGCATCGTCTTTCCCGAGCTGGAAGGCGTTTCAGCGTTTGATGAGGTGGCGGCTACCTTGGATCTCATGGAAGCACTTGCCCCCACGACCGTGATCCCCGGACATGGCCGGGTCTTCAATGACTTTTCTGGAGCACTCGCTCGCGCGCGCAGCCGCTTGGGACAGTTCGTGAACCACCCCGACAAGCACCGGCGGCATGCCCTGAAGGTGCTGATCAAGTTCAAGCTGCTGGAATGGCAATCCGTGTCAATGGACGCCTTGCTGGATTGGGTGCTTGCCACCAGCCACTTCTTCAACACCATGCCGCAGGCTGTGCGCCAGGACAGAACACAGACCCGCGAATGGCTGGATCAGTTGCTGATCGAGCTTGAAAGAAGCCAAGCCCTGTTCAGAAACGGGGACATGGTCATCAATCGATAGAAGGGCACGTCAATGCGTGTGCTGCGACGCAACCCTCTTAGAGAAAATTTCGGCGCATAAATGCCCAAACCCCCAGGTGTCGAAGACACGAGGGGGTTTGGGGGCTGGGTAAGAGCCTGACGATGACCTACTTTCACACGGGAACCCGCACTATCATCGGCGCAAAGGCGTTTCACTGTCCTGTTCGGGATGGGAAGGAGTGGTACCACCTCGCTATGGTCGTCAGGCATAACTTGTTGTTCGGGCTGTGCACACGCACAACCTGAACGAATTCATAGAGCTTCGAATCAGCTATTTTGATTGCTGCCAACGATGGACTCATTGCTGAGTCTTCGGGCATAACATGACTTTTCAGTCGGATGACATTTGACTCTGATGATTTTCATCAAAGTTATAGGGTCAAGCCGCACGAGCAATTAGTATCAGTTAGCTTAACGCATTACTGCGCTTCCACACCTGACCTATCAACGTCCTGGTCTTGAACGACTCTTTAGGGGGCTCAAGGCCCCGGCAGATCTCATCTTGGAACGAGTTTCCCGCTTAGATGCTTTCAGCGGTTATCTCTTCCGCACTTAGCTACCCGGCAATGCCACTGGCGTGACAACCGGTACACCAGAGGTGCGTCCACTCCGGTCCTCTCGTACTAGGAGCAGGCTTCCTCAAATCTGCAGCGCCCACGGAAGATAGGGACCAAACTGTCTCACGACGTTTTAAACCCAGCTCACGTACCTCTTTAAATGGCGAACAGCCATACCCTTGGGACCGGCTACAGCCCCAGGATGAGATGAGCCGACATCGAGGTGCCAAACACCGCCGTCGATATGAACTCTTGGGCGGTATCAGCCTGTTATCCCCAGAGTACCTTTTATCCGTTGAGCGATGGCCCTTCCATACAGAACCACCGGATCACTATGTCCTGCTTTCGCATCTGCTCGACTTGTCAGTCTCGCAGTTAAGCACGCTTATGCCATTGCACTATTAGCACGATGTCCGACCGTACCTAGCGTACCTTCGAACTCCTCCGTTACACTTTGGGAGGAGACCGCCCCAGTCAAACTGCCTACCATGCACTGTCCCCGATCCAGATAATGGACCTAGGTTAGAACCTCAAACACACCAGGGTGGTATTTCAACGTTGGCTCCACAAGATCTAGCGACCCTGCTTCAAAGCCTCCCACCTATCCTACACAGATCTGTTCAAAGTCCAATACAAAGCTACAGTAAAGGTTCATGGGGTCTTTCCGTCTTTCCGCGGGGAGATTGCATCATCACAAACATTTCAACTTCGCTGAGTCTCAGGAGGAGACAGTGTGGCCATCGTTACGCCATTCGTGCAGGTCGGAACTTACCCGACAAGGAATTTCGCTACCTTAGGACCGTTATAGTTACGGCCGCCGTTTACTGGGACTTCGATCAAGAGCTTGCACCCCATCAATTAATCTTCCAGCACCGGGCAGGCGTCACACCCTATACGTCCACTTTCGTGTTTGCAGAGTGCTGTGTTTTTAATAAACAGTCGCAGCCACCAATTTTTTGCAACCCATTCATGCTCAGATGTTCTCATCACATTACTAGGGCACACCTTCTTCCGAAGTTACGGTGTCAATTTGCCGAGTTCCTTCTCCTGAGTTCTCTCAAGCGCCTTAGAATACTCATCTCGCGCACCAGTGTCGGTTTGCGGTACGGTCAATTACAAGCTGAAGCTTAGTGGCTTTTCCTGGGACCTCGTTCAGTTACTTCGCGAGCAAGCTCGCTCGATCGACAGCCTCGGTATATGACACGCGGATTTGCCTACGTGTCGCCTACATCTGTCTAAACCGGCACATCCAACCGCCGGATAACCTATTAAGATCCGTCCCCACATCGCACTTGTAATCGGTACAGGAATATTGACCTGTTTCCCATCAGCTACGCATCTCTGCCTCGCCTTAGGGGCCGACTCACCCTACGCCGATGAACGTTGCGTAGGAAACCTTGCGCTTACGGCGAGGGGGCTTTTCACCCCCTTTAACGCTACTCATGTCAGCATTCGCACTTCTGATACCTCCAGCATCCTTTACAAGACACCTTCACAGGCTTACAGAACGCTCTCCTACCACTTGCAATAAATTGCAAATCCGCAGCTTCGGTAACTGGCTTAGCCCCGTTACATCTTCCGCGCAGGACGACTCGATCAGTGAGCTATTACGCTTTCTTTAAATGATGGCTGCTTCTAAGCCAACATCCTGACTGTTTTAGCCTTCCCACTTCGTTTCCCACTTAGCCAATTTTAGGGACCTTAGCTGGCGGTCTGGGTTGTTTCCCTCTTGAGTCCGGACGTTAGCACCCGGTGCTCTGTCTCCCAAGCTGTACTCATCGGTATTCGGAGTTTGCCTTGGTTTGGTAAGTCGCCATGACCCCCTAGCCAAAACAGTGCTCTACCCCCGACGGTAATACTTGAGGCACTACCTAAATAGTTTTCGGAGAGAACCAGCTATTTCCAAGTTTGTTTAGCCTTTCACCCCTATCCACAGCTCATCCGCTAGTTTTGCAACACTAGTCGGTTCGGACCTCCAGTACCTGTTACGGCACCTTCATCCTGGCCATGGATAGATCACTTGGTTTCGGGTCTACACCCAGCGACTGAATCGCCCTATTCGGACTCGATTTCTCTACGGCTTCCCTATTCGGTTAACCTTGCCACTGAATGTAAGTCGCTGACCCATTATACAAAAGGTACGCAGTCACCCCTTTCGAGGCTCCTACTTTTTGTAAGCACGCGGTTTCAGGATCTATTTCACTCCCCTCCCGGGGTTCTTTTCGCCTTTCCCTCACGGTACTTGTTCACTATCGGTCGATGATGAGTATTTAGCCTTGGAGGATGGTCCCCCCATATTCAGACAGGATTTCTCGTGTCCCGCCCTACTTGTCGTTAGCTCAGTACCACACAGGTCTTTTCACGTACGGGGCTATCACCCGCTATGGCCGCCCTTTCCAAAGCGTTCCGTTAAGTCTTGTGCTATCACTAACAGGCTCTTCCGATTTCGCTCGCCACTACTTTCGGAATCTCGGTT
>NZ_JBMDKH010000021.1:37500-101716 GCF_057809615.1 Hydrogenophaga sp. FG152
GCGCGGCCGGCCAACGTGCTGGTACTCGACGAGCCCACCAACGACCTGGACATCGACACGCTGGAGCTGCTGGAAGACCTGCTGCAGCAGTACGAAGGCACGGTGTTCCTGGTCAGCCATGACCGGCGCTTCCTGGACAACGTGGTCACGAGCACCTTGGTGTTCGAGGGCGAAGGGCGCTGGCGCGAGTATGTGGGGGATGTGCAGGACTGGCTGACCCAGTCGGCGCGGTCGGCCGCCCTGCAGCGCGAGCGCGAGGCGCCCACCCCACCGCCGGCGGCCCCGGCCGCCAAACCGGCCCCTTCGGCGCCCGCACCAGCACCCGCCAGGAAAAAGCTAAGCTACAAGGAACAGCGGGAGTTCGACGCGCTGCCTCAGTTGATCGCGGCCCTGGAGGCCGAACAAGCCACCATTGGCAAGGACCTGGAGAATGGCCAACTATTTCACAGCGATCCCGCCCGCGCGGCTCAACTTGGCGCCCGGCATGCCGAAGTCGAGGGGGAATGGCTTCAGGCGCTGGAGCGCTGGGAAGCGCTTGGCGGCAGCTGAGGGCCCGGCACGGGAACCCTAGGCCTTCGCACCACCTCACACACGCCCATGACGCCCGATCGTCTCGCCTTTGACTTGCAACGCACGCTGGACGAGCTTCAGCAGGAGCGCGAGCGCACGCAAAGGTTGCAGGGCGAACTGGAGCACCAGAGCCGCGAGCTCGACCGCCTGCGCAGCATCGCGCACCGCGAGTCCAACAGCCGCCTCCTGGCCGAGGAAGCGCTGGACGAAGCGCGCGACCGCCTGCAGCTCGCGGTGGACGCCGCCGGCCTGGCACTGTGGGACTGGCAACTGCCCGCCACCCAGGTGTTCCTGACGGCGCGCTGGGGCGAACTGCTCGGCGACATCGCCGCCGATGGCTACTGGGAGGCGATCGACCTGCGCGCGCGCCTGCACCCCGACGACATCGAGCCGCTGCGCGTGCAGGTGATGGCCTTGCTCGAAGGCCGCAGCCAGCGCGCCGTGGTGCAGCACCGGGTGCGCGCTTCCGAAGGCTGGCGCTGGGTCGAAACGCACGCCATGGTCGCCGAGCACGACAGCAAGGGCCAGCCCCTGCGGCTCATGGGCACCCTGGCCGACATCGGCGAGCGCAAGCGCATCGAGCAGGATGGCGAGCGCGCCCGCGAATTGACCGAACAGGCCAGCCGGGCCAAGAGCGAATTCCTGGCCAACATCAGCCACGAGGTGCGCACGCCCCTCAACGCGTTCATGGGCCTCACGCGCATGCTGATGGATTCGCCGCTCAATGCGGACCAGTCCAGCTGGCTGGCGCTGATGGACAACTCAGCGCACGAGTTGCTGGACCTGCTCAACAACCTGCTGGATCTCTCCCGCATCGAAGCCGGCCAGTTCGACATCGAGAACGTGCGCTTCGACCTGCACCAGGCCCTGGAACAGGCCATCGTGCCGTACGCCGAGCAGGCGGGCGAACAGGCTTTGGACTTCCGCTTCGAACTGCCACCGGCCCTGCCCCAATGGGTGATGGGCGACGCCGTGCGATTGCGCCAGGTGCTGAACCACCTGCTCTCCAACGCGCTCAAGTTCACGCCCCGCGGCGGCCGGATCGAGGTGCGCATCCAGCCGATCGAGCCCGCGGGCCAGGCCCCGAAGCGGCTGCAGCTGCAGGTCCGCGACAGCGGCGTGGGCATCGCGCGCGAACACCACGCCACCGTCTTCGACGCCTTCACGCAGGCCGACGCCTCCACCGCGCGCCCCTATGGAGGCAGTGGCCTGGGCCTGGCGATCTGCGCGCAGCTTGCCCGGCTCATGGGCGGCGAGATCGACCTGCAGAGCGACCCCGGCGAGGGCAGCACCTTCACCCTGACCCTGCCCTTGCGCGAGCTGGACCAGAGCCCGCTCAGCGCCTCGGCCGAGCTGCAGGAGGTCGCGCAGGCCGGTGCCCGCTATGTCGGCCTGGTGGTGCTGCTGGCCGAAGACCACCCGGTCAACGAACTGATGATGCGGCAGCTGCTGCTGCGCCTGGGCTGCATCGTGCGCGTGGCGCGCGGTGGCGTGCACGCCATCGCCCAATGGGAACAGGGCGGCATCGACCTGGTGCTGATGGACGTGCAGATGCCAGGCATGAGTGGCCTGCAGGCCACGCACGAGATCCGCGACATCGAGACCCGCCGCAAGCTGCCCCGCACGCCCATCGTGGCTGTGACGGCCAATGCCATGCCGGGCGACCGCGAAGCCTGCCTGGCCGCCGGCATGGATGGCTATACCGCCAAGCCGGTCAGCCCGCAGGCGCTCATCAAGGAAATGGACCGGGTGCTGAAGCTCGACGACGGCCTGGCCGAGCCCGAGCAAGCCCCGGCCACACCCGCACCGGCCCCGGTGACCATCCCCGCCCCCATCGTGCCCAGCACCGTGTCGGGCGCGCGCGCCGCCGCCACGCACCTGGAGGCGCTGGACGTCGAGAAACTGCTGCGCCGCCTGGATGGCGACCAAGAGACGCTGGGGCAACTGGCCCAGGCCATGCGCGCCGACCTGGCTTCGCGCCAGAGCGAACTGCAGAAGGCGCTTCAGACACGCGATTCGGCCGCGGCCGTGGCCCACGCGCACGGCCTCAAGGGCTCGCTGGGCAGCATGACCGCCGAGCGTGGTGCGCGCCTGGCCAAGGGCCTGGAGCTGGCCGCCCGCTCGGGCGACTGGCACTTGTTCGCGCGCGCCCTGCCCTTGATGCAGGCCGAAGCGCGCCAGATCGACCGCGCGCTGGCGGACATCCTGCAGGCGCGCGGCCGCGACCTGTTCGACACCAAGCTCTAGCCAGCCTCAGGGCTCAGCCCGAGGCCTTCAGGCGCGAGAACACGCGCCAGAACGCCGCGTCCTGCGTGGTCGTGAAGTTGATGCGCATGAGGGTGCTGGGCGCCCGCGCGGCATGGAACAGCGCACCGGGCGCGATCAGGTAGCCCTCGTCCAGCATGCGCTGCGCCAGCGCGTCGGTGTCCACCCCGGTGTCAACCCAGCCGAACAGCCCCACCGGCTCGGCCGCGAAACTGCAGCCTGCGCCCAGCGCCAGCTTCACGCTGCGCGCCCGCGCGGCATCGAGCCGGGTGCGGATGCGCTCGGCGTGGCGCCGCAACTGGCCCTGCTCGATGCACAGCGCCAGCGCCCTCTCCAGCAAGGAGGGCGTGGTCAGCGTGGACAGCAGCTTGGTGTCGAGCAGCGGCTCCACCAGCGCCGGCGGCGCGGCAAGGTAACCGATGCGCCAGTTGGGCGCGAGGATCTTGGCGAAGCCGCTCACGTAGATGGTGCGCTGCAGGCCGTCGAGCGCGGTCAGGCGTGTGGCGTGTTCGGGCGCGATGTGGCTGTAGGTGTCGTCCTCGACGATGTGGAAATTGTGCCGGTTGGCCAGCTGCAGCAGGCGGTGCGCGCTGCCCGGCGACAGGCAGTAGCCGGTCGGGTTGTGGAACACGCTCACGCTCACGTACAGCTTGGGCTGGTGCACCTCACAGTACTTCGCCATCACCTCCAGGTCGGGCCCGTCGGCGCGGCGCGGCACCGGCAGGATGCGCATGCCCAGCGCGGCCAGCCGGGCGAACTCCACCGCCCAGCCAGGCTCCTCCACCATCACCGGATCGCCCGCGCGCAGCAGCGTGCGGCTCACGATGTCCAGCGCGTGCGTGGCGCCCACGGTGGTGATGATGTGCTCCGCATCGGCATGCACATTGAGCGAGGCCAGCTTCTGCGACAACACCCGGCGCAGGCTGCTGTCGCCCATCGGTTCGCCGTATTGAAGCGAGAAGTCCTGCAAGGCGCGCGTGCCGGTGACCTTGCGCACGGCGGCCGGCATGAAGGTCGACTCCAGCCAGTCCGGCGGAAACACGCCCATGCCCGGGTGCGGCTTGTTGCTGACCTTGTGGAACATGCCGCGGATCAGCGCCGTCGCGTTGATGGGCGAAGCCCCGCCGCCGGCCCTGGCGGCAGCGGCCTTGGTTTCGCTCGACTGACCGTCGGCGCGCGGCGTGGGCATTTCGCGCACGAAGAAGCCCCGGTTCTTGCGCGCCTGCACCAGGCCTTGCGCGAGCAGCTGGTCATAGGCGGCCACCACGGTGGAGGGACTCACGCCGTGCTGCTGCGCGCACTGGCGCACCGAGGGCAGGCGCGCACCGGGCGCCAACAGGCGGCTGCGGATGCGGTCGGCGAAGCGCACGGCGAGCTGCTCGGTCAGGGATTGTGCGGGGGTCTTCATCAGCATGTCGGGGGCATCCTTCCAGCGCCTGTACTGTCGCATCGACCAATACAGACTCGCAACTGCGCCGGTCAACTGTATTGGTTGTGTACTGGCGCAAAAGCGTACATTGAACCTCCCGTGTTGACAAGCCCATCATCCCTCCGATCTTCATGAGCGCCACCGAGCTGACCGCCCTGCTGCTGTTCTGCACCGCGATGAGTTTTTCGCCGGGGCCGAACACCACGCTGTCCACCGCCCTCGCGGCCAACCTGGGCCTGCGGCGCGCCTTGCGCTTCTGCTTCGCGGTGCCCACCGGCTGGACGCTGCTCATGCTGGCCTGCGGCCTCGGCCTGGGCGCGCTGGTGCTGGGTGTGCCCGCGCTGCGCTGGGGCGTGAAGCTGCTGGGGGTGGCGTACATGCTGTGGCTGGCCTGGAAACTGGCGGGCGCCTCCAAGCTCTCCGAGGTCGACGCCTCGCGCCTGAACGTCAGCTTCCTGCAAGGCGTGGGCCTGCAGTTCCTCAACATCAAGGCCTGGATGCTGGCGCTCACGCTCACCGCCGGCTGGGTGGTCAACGCCGCCGGGCAGCCTGCGCCCAACCCGGGTCAGCGGCTGGCCATCATCTGCGTGGTGATGGTGTTCTTCGCCTTCACCAGCAACCTCACCTACGCGGTCGCCGGCTCGCTGCTGCGCCAGTGGCTCACGCAGGGCACGCGCCTGGTCTGGTTCAACCGCGTGCTGGCCGCCGTGCTGGTGGCCACCGCCCTCTGGATGTTGACGGTATGAACACCCACAGCCTGCCCGCACCGCGCTGGATCGACCGGCCCGCCAACAAGGGGCTGGTGCTCGGCCTGCTGGGCGTGGTGATCTTCGCGCTCACCCTGCCCATGACGCGGCTGGCCGTGGGCCCGGTTGATGCGCCCCAGATGTCCGGCGTGTTCGTCGCACTGGGCCGCGCCGTGGTGGCGGCTCTGCTGTCGGTCGCCTTCCTGGTCGCCACGCGCGCGCCGCTGCCGCGCCGCGAAGACCTGCTGCCGCTGGCCATCACCTCGGCCGGGGTGGTGTTCGGTTTTCCGCTGTTCACCTCGGTGGCCATGCGCTATGTGGAAGCGGTGCACGCCAGCGTGATCGTGGGCGTGCTGCCGCTGGCCACGGCGGCGGTGGGCGCGCTGCTGCACCGCCAGCGGCCCTCCGTCGGCTTCTGGGCCTGCGCCGCCCTGGGCAGCGCGCTGGTGGTGGGCTTTGCGGTGCTGCGCTCGGGCAGCGCCGGCCTCACGCTGCACCCGGCCGACGCGCTGCTGCTCGCCGCCATGCTGTTCGCCGCCGTGGGTTATGCGTATGGCGCACGCCTGTCGCAGCGCATGCGCGCCGAACACGTCATCTGCTGGGCCTTGGTGATCGCCCTGCCGCTCACCCTGCCCCTGGCCGCCCTGACCCGGCCGCAGGCGGTGCTGCAGGCCTCGGCCTGGTGGGGTTTCGCCTACACCGCCGTGTTCTCGATGTGGATCGGTTTCTTCGCCTGGTACCGCGGCCTGGCCCTGGGCGGCACGGTGCGCGTGAGCCAGGTGCAGCTGGTGCAGCCCTTTCTCGGCATGCTGTTCGCCGTGCCCTTGCTCGGCGAACGGCTCGACGCCGTCACGCTGGGTTTTGCGATTGCGGTGATCGCCACCGTCTTCATTGGAAAGAAAATGCCGGTACACGCCAGCGCGCCCACCGAACGAGTTTGAACGGAGACCTTCATGAAACCCAACGACCTGCCCACCACGCCCACCACCGCCATGCCCTGGACCCTGGCCCGCCGCGCCGAACGCATGAACCCCTCGGTGATCCGCGAGATCCTCAAGGTCACGGAGAAGCCCGGCATCATCAGTTTCGCCGGCGGCCTTCCCTCGCCCAAGACCTTCCCGGTGAGCGCGTTCGCCGACGCCTGCGCCAAGGTGCTGCGCGAAGACGGCCTGGCCGCCCTGCAGTATTCGGCCAGCGAAGGCTACGGCCCGCTGTGCGAGGCCGTGGCGGCGCAACTGCCCTGGGACGTGGACCCGGCGCAGGTGCTCATCACCACCGGCAGCCAGCAGGGCCTGGACCTGGTGGCCAAGGTGCTGATCGACACCGACAGCCGCGTGCTGGTGGAAACGCCCACCTACCTTGGCGCGCTGCAGGCCTTCACCCCCATGGAGCCCACCATCGAAGCCGTGGCCAGCGACGCCGAGGGCGTCGACGTGGGTGACCTCGAACGCCGGGTGGGCAGCGGCGCGAACCGCGCGCGTTTCCTCTACGTGCTGCCCAACTTCCAGAACCCCACCGGCCGCAGCATGAGCGAGGCCCGCCGCGCCGCGCTGGTGGCCAGCGCGGCCGCGCACGGCCTGCCAATCGTGGAAGACAACCCGTATGGCGACCTCTGGTTCGATGCACCGCCGCCGCTGCCGTTGAGCGCGCGCAACCCCGACGGTTGCATCTACCTGGGTTCGTTCTCCAAGGTGCTCGCACCCGGCCTGCGGCTGGGTTTCATCGTCGCGCCCAAGGCGGTTTTCCCCAAGCTGCTGCAGGCCAAGCAGGCGGCCGACCTGCACAGCCCAGGCTTCAACCAGCGCATGGTGGCCGAGGTGCTCAAGGATGGTTTTCTGGACCGCCATGTGCCCACCATCCGCGCGCTCTACAAGAGCCAGTGCGCGGCCATGCTGGCCAGTCTGGCGCAGGAGATGCAGGGCCTGGACGTGCAGTGGAACTCGCCCGACGGCGGCATGTTCCTCTGGGTGCGCCTGCCCGAAGGCATGAACGCCATCGACCTGCTGCCGCGCGCGGTGGACAAGGGCGTGGCCTTCGTGCCCGGCGCCGCGTTCTACGCCGACGAACCCGATCCACGCAGCCTGCGCCTGAGTTTCGTCACCGCCAGCGTGGAGCAGATCCGCATCGGCATCACCGCGCTGGCCCAGGCCATCCGCGAACAACCGAAGGCCTGAGCCCATGCTGCAGCTGTGGGGCCGGCTGAGCTCGATCAATGTGCGCAAGGTCGTGCTGTGCGCGCAGGTGCTGGGCCTCGAGCTGCCGCGCACCGACGCCGGCCTGACCCACGGCATCGTGGACACGCCCGACTACCGCGCGCGCAACCCCAACGGCCTGGTGCCGCTGCTGCAGGACGGCGACTTCACGCTCTGGGAATCGAACGCCATCGTGCGCTACCTGTGCGCGCGCGAAAACCGGCTCTACCCGAGCGATCTGCGGCAACGCTTCGATGCCGAGCGCTGGATGGACTGGCAGCAGACCACGCTCAACCCCGCAGGCAGCCCGGGCTTCAAGCAGTGGATCCGCACACCGGCCGCGCAGCGCAACGCCCAGGTGATCGCGCAATCGGTCGCCGCCACCGAGCCGCTGTTCGCCCTGCTCGACGAGCACCTGTCGCGCCAGGCCTTCATGGCCGGCGATGCGCTCACCATGGCCGACATCCCCATCGCCTGCGAAGTGCACCGCTGGTGGGGCCTGCCACAGCCGCGCCCCGCGTGGCCGCACCTCGAACGCTGGTACGCCGGCTGGCTGGCCCGGCCCGCGAGCCGCGGCGTGCTCGACCTGCCCCTGTCCTGACGAACCCGGAGAACCTTCCCATGGCCCAACGCCCCTTCAAGCAAGTCGACGTGTTCACCGAGACGCCCTACCGCGGCAACCCGCTGGCCGTGGTGCTCGATGGCACCGGCCTGAACACCGAGGCCATGCAGCAGTTCACCGACTGGACCAACCTCTCGGAGTGCACCTTCGTCCTGCCGCCCACCGACGAAGGCCACGCGGCCGGCGCCGACTACCGCGTGCGCATCTTCTGCCCCGGCCGGGAACTGCCTTTCGCGGGCCATCCCACACTGGGCACCTGCCACGCCTGGCTGCAGGCTGGCGGCCAGCCCCGGGCCGACGCCCACGTGGTGCAGGAATGCGGCGTGGGCTTGGTGCGCATCCGGCGCGATGGCGAGCGCCTCGCGTTTGCCGCGCCGCCGCTGCGCCGCAGCGGCCCGCTCGACGAGACCGACGTCGCCCTGATCGCGCGCGGCCTGGGCCTGGCGCGCGATGAGATCGTGGCGCACGCCTGGTGCGAGAACGGCCCACCCTGGCGTGGTGTGATGCTGCGCTCGGCCGAGCAGGTGCTCGCGGCGCGGCCCGATGCGCAAGTGCTCGCCGGGCTGGAGATCGGCCTCGTCGGCCCCCAACTCGCCGGCTCGGACACCGCCTTCGAGGTGCGCGCCTTCTTCCATGGCCACCAGACGCTGAGCGAAGACCCGGTGACCGGTAGCCTCAACGCCGCCGTGGCGCAATGGCTGATCGGCGCGGGCATGGCGCCACCGGACTACGTCGCCGCGCAAGGCACGGCCATGGCGCGCGCCGGGCGCGTGCACATCCACCGCGACGCCGAGGGCACCATCTGGGTCGGCGGCGCCTCAGTGACCTGCATCGAAGGCGAGGTGACGCTGTGACCTGCGGGAGAGGCCATGGCTGAGCCCCGGGCGCAGATCGACCACCTGGTGGTGGCCGCGCGCACGCTTGACGAGGGCGTGGCCTGGTGCGAAGCCACGCTGGGCGTCTCGCCCGGCCCGGGCGGGGAACACCCGCTGTTCGGCACCCACAACCGCCTGCTTCGGCTCGATGGGGATGAGGCGCCCGATGCCTATCTGGAGGTCATCGCCATCGACCCGCGCGCCACGCCCGGCCGCGCACCGGGCCAGCGCCGCTGGTTCGACCTCGACGACCCCGCGCTGCAACAACGCCTGCAGCGCCAGGGGCCGCAACTGGTGCACTGGGTGGCGCGCGTCGCCGACATCGACGCCGCCCTCGCGGCGCTGCGCGCCATCGGCATCCAGCGCGGCCCCGTCGTCAGCGCCTCGCGCCAGACACCGCAAGGCCTGCTGCAATGGCGCATCAGCGTGCGCGACGACGGCCAGCGCCTCTTCAATGGCGCGCTGCCCACGCTGATCCAGTGGAGCGGCACCCACCCCACCCGGCACATGCCCGCCAGTGGCGTGGCGCTGCGCCGCCTGCACCTGCGCCACGCGGGCGCCGCCGGGCTGCGCGCGGCCTTGCTGGCCGTGGGCCTGCCGGGCATCACCGTGAGCGACGGGCCGGCTGGCCTCGCGGCAGAACTCGACACCCCGGCCCACGGCCGGCTCAGCCTGCTGTCCCCGCCGTGAACCACCTGCTGCCAACCCTGCACGACATCGAGGCCGCCGCGCAGGTGGTCTACCGCGAGTTCGGCCCCACGCCACAGTACCGCTGGGCCACGCTGAGCACGCGCCTGGGCACCGACTGCTGGGTCAAGCACGAGAACCACACGCCGGCCGGTGCGTTCAAGATCCGCGGCGGACTGACCTACTTCGACCAGCTCAAGGCGCACGGCGAGCTGCCGCGCGAGGTCATCAGCGCCACGCGCGGCAACCACGGCCAGAGCATCGGCTGGGCCGCGCGCGCGCATGGCGTGGCCTGCACCATCGTCGTGCCGCGCGGCAACTCGGTGGAGAAAAACGCCGCGATGCGTGCGCTCGGCGTCACGCTGATCGAGCACGGCGACGACTTCCAGGCCAGCCGCGAGCACGCCATCGAGCTCGCCGCCGCACGCGGCGCGCACATGGTGCCGAGCTTCCACCCCGATCTGCTGCGGGGCGTGAGCACCTACTGGTGGGAATTCTTTCGCGCCGTGCCGGCGCTCGACATCGTCTACGTGCCGATCGGCCAGGGATCGGGTGCGTGCTCGGCGATCGCCGCCAAGCTGGCGCTGCGACACCCCGTGCGCATCGTCGGCGTGGTCAGCGCCCACGCCACCACCTACGCGGCTTCACTGGCCGAAGGCCGGGTTGTCGAAGCGCCCGTGACCACCACACTGGCCGATGGCATGGCCTGCCGCGTGGCCGACGCCGCCGCGCTCGAGGTGCTGCGGCCGCACCTGGAGCGGATCGTGCAGGTCAGCGACGCGGAAGTCGCGCAGGCCATGCGCATGCTGTTCGCCGACACCCACAACGTGGCCGAAGGCGCGGGCGCCGCCAGCTTCGCCGCCGCCTGGCAGGAGCGCGCCGCGCTCCCGGGCCAGGTGGTGGGCACCACCCTGAGCGGTGGCAACGTGGACAGCGCGGTGCTGGCCGGCGTCCTGGCCGAGGGCTGACTCTCGCGCGGCGAATCAAGCAGAATGGGCACCCGGCAAAAAACGCGGAGTGCAACGCATGTTCGATCTGAGTGAAAGGGTGCAGGCCTGATGGAAGCCACCGTGATGTGGCGCTGCCTGGTGGTGGAAGACGACGCGGACAACGCGCGCTACATCGCCAATGGTTTCCGCGCGCTCGGCCACGTGGTCGTGATCTGCCGCGATGGCATGGAAGCGCTCGGCCGGGCCACCAGCGAGCAGTGGGACCTGATCATCCTGGACCGCATGCTGCCCAACGAGGTGGACGGCCTCTCGATCCTCGCGACCCTGCGCGGCCTGGGCAAGAAGACACCCGTGCTGGTGCTCAGCGCGCTCAGCGCCCTGGACGAACGCGTGCGCGGGCTCAAGGCGGGGGGCGACGACTACCTGACCAAACCCTTCGCTTTCTCCGAACTCGCCGCGCGGGCCGAGGCCCTGGTGCGCCGCTCGCGGCCGGGCCCGGCGATCCGCACGCTGCAGGTGGCCGATCTCAAGCTCGATCTCGCGAGCCGCCATGTCGAGCGCGGCGGCCGGCCGGTGGCGCTGCAGCCGCGCGAGTTCCGCCTGCTCGCCTACCTGATGAGCCACCCCGGCCAGGTGCTGACCCGCACCATGCTGCTCGAAGCCGTGTGGGACTACCAGTTCGATCCGCAGACCAACGTGATCGACGTGCAGGTCAGCCGGCTGCGCGGCAAGCTCGATGCGGGCGGTGCGCCACCGCTGATCCACACCGTGCGCGGCATCGGCTACCGCATCGCCGCCGACGACGACCCAGACAGCGCCGCATGATCGGCCAGCTGGGCGGACTCTGGCGCTCGGTCGGTTTTCGCCTGGCGTTCTCCTACGGTTTCCTGGTCGCCGTCACCATGCTGGCCGCCCTGGCCATTGTCTACCTGCAGACCGTCGGCGTGCTGCACCAGCGCATGGCGCGGCAGGTAGGCCTGTCGACGCAGCAGCTGATGGCGGACATGAACGAGGGCGGCACCGCGGCGGCGGCGGCGGCCATCACCCGGGCGCTGACGGACGGCCGCGACTCTGACAGCGAGATCTACCTCTTGACCGACCGAGAGGGCCACCGGCTCGCGGGCAACCTCGACCGCGCCCCCGACGCCGCCGCGAACACCGGGCCGACCCAGCGGCGCGTGGAGCGCGACGGGCGCAGCGTGAACGCCTACCTGGTCATGCGCACCCTGCCCTACGGCGGCGTGCTGGTGGTCGGGCAGGACCTGCGGGACCAGGAGCTGATCGAGTCCCTGGTGGCGAGCGCGAGCGCGGCCGCCGGCATCGTGGCCGTGCTGCTGCTGATCGGCGGCACCTTCGTGTTCCGCCAGGAACTCGAGCGCAGCGTGAGCGCGGTGCGCCTCACGGCCAAGCGCATCGCCACGGCCGGCGAGCTGCGCGAGCGCGTCGCGGAGTCGGGCGCGGACGATGAGTTCGCGCTGCTCAACCGCGAGATCAACACCATGCTCGACCGCATCGAGTCGCTGATGGACGGCGTGCGCCACGTCTCCAACACCATCGCGCACAACCTGCGCACGCCGCTCACGCGCATCCTCGTGCGCCTGCGCCACGCGGAGCAGGCCGACACGGCCCCGGCGCAACGCCGCGAGGCCATCGGCGCGGCCATTCGCGAGATCGAAGAGCTGACGCTGGTGTTCGAGAAACTGTTGCAGATCGCCGAGGCCGAGGCCGGCGCGCGGCGCCGCAGCTTCACGCCGGTGGCGCTCGACGTGGTCGCCGCCGACGTGGTGGAACTCTACGAGGCCGTTGCCGAGGCCCAGGACGCCGTGCTGAGACACGAACCGGCCGACGAGGTGCAACTGCCCGGCGACCGCGACCTGCTGGCCGGCGCGCTGGCCAACCTGCTCGACAACGCGCTCAAGTACGCCGGCCCGGGGGCGGTGATCCAGGTGGGCACGCAGGAGCTGCCCGATGGCGTGCGGCTCAGCGTGCAGGACAACGGCCCCGGGGTCCCCGATGCCGAACTCGCGCGCCTGGGCACGCGCTTTCACCGCCTGCAGCCGGACGGCGCGCCGGGGCATGGCCTGGGCCTGGCCAGCGTGCAGGCCGTGGTGGCCCTGCATGGCGGGCGCCTGCATTTCGAGAACGCGGCACCGGGCCTGCGCGCCGTCATCGAACTGCCGCGACCCAACCGCTGACGCGGCAGCGCGACGGCCGCGGCCGACATTGCCAAATGGCAATGTTTTGGTCACCCACACACGCCCACGGTCTTCTTACCATCGCGCGGCGCACGTCCTGTGCCCTCGCCGAGCCCTGTCCAGGAGCCGGCGATCAACGCCATTTCAGGAGACATCGTGAGAATCAAGAGTCAGAGAGACTTTGCCTCGGGCGTGCTGTTCAGCGCGTTCGGTGTGGCCTTCGCCTGGGGTGCCACCACCTACAACGTGGGCACCGGTGCCCGCATGGGCCCAGGCTATTTCCCGCTGGTGGTGGGCGTGCTCATCGCCATCATGGGTGTGCTGATCACGCTCAAGGCCCTGACGGTGAAGACCGAGGATGGCGAGCCGATCGGCCGCATCGCCTGGCGCCCCCTGATCTTCATCATCGGCGCCAACCTGATCTTCGGCGTGCTGCTGGTGGGTGTGCACAGCTGGGGCCTGCCGGCCATGGGCCTGATCGTCGCGATCTACGCCCTCACTTTCGTCGCCAGCCTGGCGGGCGACCAGTTCAAGGCCAAGGAGGTGCTCGTGCTCGCCACCGTCCTGGCGATCGGCAGCTACATCGCCTTCGAACTCGCGCTCAAGCTGAACTTCCCGATCTGGCCGGCCTTCATCGGCTGATGCGCGTGACCACGACCCCCACCAGACAAGAACCATGGATCTGATCACCAACCTCTCGATCGGTTTCGGCGTCGCCTTCACGGCGCAGAACCTCATCTACGCCTTCGTCGGCTGCCTGCTGGGCACGCTGATCGGTGTGCTGCCCGGCATCGGCCCGGTCGCCACCATCGCCATGCTCCTGCCCGCCACCTACGGCCTGCCACCGGAAGCGGCGCTGATCATGCTGGCCGGCATCTACTACGGAGCGCAGTACGGCGGCTCCACCACCGCCATTCTGGTCAACCTGCCCGGCGAAGCGTCCTCGGTGGTGACCGTGATCGACGGCTACCAGATGGCGCGCAAGGGGCGGGCCGGGCCCGCGCTGGCCGCCGCCGGCCTGGGCTCCTTCTTCGCGGGTTGCGCCGGCACCCTGATCCTCGCGGCCTTCGCGCCGCCTTTGACCGAAGTGGCGTTGAAGTTCGGCCCGGCCGAGTACTTCTCGCTGATGGTGCTGGGCCTGATCGGCGCCGTGGTGCTGGCCTCGGGCTCGCTGCTCAAGGCGGTGGCCATGATCCTGCTCGGCCTGGCCTTCGGCCTGGTGGGCACCGACGTGAACTCCGGCGTGGCGCGCTACAGCTTCGACATCCCCGAACTCACCGATGGCATCAGCTTCATCGCCATCGCGATGGGCGTGTTCGGCTACGGCGAGATCATCGCCAACCTGGCCACGCCGTCGGACCAGCGCGAGGTCTTCACGGCCAAGGTCAAGGGCCTGATGCCGACCAAGGAAGACTTCCAGCGCATGACGCCCGCCGTGCTGCGCGGCACGGCCCTGGGCTCGGTGCTGGGCATCCTGCCCGGCGGCGGCGCGCTGATGTCGGCCTTCGCCTCGTACACGATCGAGAAGAAGATCAAGCTCAAGAAGGGCGAAGTGCCGTTCGGCCAAGGCAACATCCGCGGCGTGGCCGGCCCCGAGTCCGCCAACAACGCCGGTGCGCAGACCTCGTTCATCCCGCTGCTCACGCTGGGCATTCCGCCCAATGCCGTGATGGCGCTGATGGTCGGTGCCATGACCATCCACAACATCCAGCCGGGCCCGCAGGTCATGACCAGCAACCCGGAACTGTTCTGGGGCCTGATCGCCTCGATGTGGATCGGCAACCTGATGCTGATCGTGCTCAACCTGCCCTTGATCGGCATGTGGATCAAGCTGCTGACGATTCCCTACAAGTGGCTATTCCCGGCCATCGTGCTGTTCTGTGCCGTGGGTGTGTACTCGGAGAACAACAACACCTTCGAGATCTGGATGGTCGCCATCTTCGGCGTGATCGGCTACCTGTTCCACAAGCTCAAGTGCGAGCCGGCGCCGCTGCTGCTGGGCCTGATCCTGGGACCGATGATGGAAGAGTACCTGCGGCGCGCGCTGCTGATCTCGCGCGGCGACTGGAGCGTGCTGGTCACGCGCCCGATGTCCGCCAGCCTGCTGGCCATCGCAGTGGTGCTGCTGGTCGTGGTGCTCCTGCCTTCGGTCAAGGCCAAGCGCGAAGAGGCGTTCGTGGAGGATTGAGACTCCCCCCTGCGCCGCTTCGCGGCTTCCCCCCTCTCTGGCGCGCCTTCGGCGCTGGGAGGGGGGACGGCATCTTGGGCCGGCGAAGCCGGACCCTTGATGCCCCTGGAGTGGAGTGGCCTCTGCGGATGCCGCTGGGTGGTGTCGCTTCAGTCCTGCTTGACCAGGCGGGCCACCACCTCGCAGAAGGCCTCGACCGCATCGGTCTTGAACACGACCTCGCGCACGCCGGCCGCCTTGGCCTCGGCCTGCAGCTCATCGGTGATATAGCCGGAGGCGACGGCCACCGGCAGTTTCGGGTTGATCGCCAGCACGGCGCGCGCCACGTCGAGCCCCGACATGCCCGGCATGTTGTAGTCGGTCAGCAGCAGCTGGAAGGCCTCGGGCTGCTCGCGCACCGCGTTCACCGCCAGTTGCTGGTCGGTGAAGGACGTCACGCGGTAGCCCCGGCGCTCCAGCAGGCGGCGCACCAGGAAGACCAGCGTGTCGTCGTCGTCGAGGTACAGGATGTGGGGCTGGTCCGCTGGCGGGGCGTCGGCCATGGGGGGGGTCTCCAAAAGGGCGGTCTCGGCGCCCTCGGGTGGGCGAGGGGCCATTGTGACGGGATCGGCGCCCGTATGTCCAACCACGGGATCAAGGGCCAGCTCGGGCGGACCATCGGGCGCCGCGGGGAAGTAGAGCGTGAAGGTGGTGCCCTTGCCGGGCCGGCTCTCGACATCGATGGCGCCCCCGTGCACCTGCACGATGCCCAGCACCACCGGCAGGCCCAGGCCGGTGCCGCGCCCCACCACCTTGGTGGTGAAGAAGGGCTCGAAGATGCGGCTGCGCACCGCCTCGGTCATGCCGCAGCCATTGTCGCTCACCCGCAGGCGCACCGCATCCACCCCGGCTTCGGCGCAGGCCTGGGCCACCTCGGTGGGCAGCCGGGGGTCGTGGCCCTTGAGGCCGTCGAGCTGGCACTCGACCCGCCCCGGGCGGCCTTCGAGCGCATGCACGGCGTTGGTGCCCAGGTTGATCAGCACCTGGCCGAGCTGGGTGGCGTCGGCCAGCAGGGTCGGCGTGTCGGGGTGGCACTCGTGCAGCAGTTGCACGTGCGGCGGCATGGCCGCGCGCATGAGGTTGCAGGTCTCGGTCAGGATGGCGCCCACGTCCACGCGGGTGCGTTCGGCCGGCTGCTGGCGGCTGAAGGCCAGGATCTGCCGCACCAGCTCGCGGCCGCGGCGCGCGGCCGTGCTGATCTCGTGCAGGCTTTCGCGCGCCGGCGCATCGTGCGTGAGGTCCTGCCGCGCGAGGTCGGCGTTGCCCAGGATCGCGGCCAGGATGTTGTTGAAGTCGTGCGCCACGCCACCCGCCAGCGTGCCCAGGGCCTCCATCTTCTGCGACTGCGAGAGCTGCGCCTGCAGGGTCTTCTGCTCGGCCTGCGCGGTCTTGAGCGAGGTGATGTCGATGAAGGTCAGCACCACGTGGCGCAGACCGCCCTGCGCGTTGTTCTCGGGGTAGGCATTGAACAGGGCCCAGTGCACCTCGTTGCCGTTGCCCACCGGCACACCCACCACCACGCTCTTGACCGGCTGGCCGGTGGCCAGCACGCGCTCGAACGGCATGTCGTGGCGGCGCATGGGCTGGCCGTCCTCGCGCAGCATCTGCCAGCCCGGCCCGGTCGGTTCGGGCAAGGCCGTGTTGGCGCCGCCCGGGCTCCAGCCGAAGAAGCGGCGCGCCGCGCTGTTGATGCTCGAGAGCGTGTGGTTCGGCCGGAACACCATCACCCCGGCACTGAGGTTCTCGATCAGCGCGCGCGAGTCCGCCTCGCGGATCAGCAGGCCCTGGCGTGCGCGATCGCCTTCGAGCCGCAGCCGGTAGGTCACGAGCGCGCCGTAGAGCACCACGCGCAGCAGGCCTGCGAGCAGGAAGAAGAACACCGTGACCGGCGCCACCTGCGACAGCGGCAGGCCCGCCACCGGCCCGGCCAGGGCGAACAACAGCATGGCGACGAACTCCACCGCGGTCAGCAGCTTGAGGGCCTGCATCTCGGGCACGCGCCGCTGCGGGTCGGCGCTCACCATGTCCCGGTACGCCATGCCCATGACGATGAGCACCGCCAGCGCGAACACGGCCTGGCGCGCCTGCGGCAGGTCCCACACGAAGATGAACACGGACTGCAGCGCGGCCACCACCAGGCCGGCCGCGGCCACCCGCGCCACCGGCTGCAGGAACTGCAGGTGGCTGCGAAGGCCCATCCAGGCCAGCAGGGGCGCGATGCACAGGGCCGTGTTGCCGATGCCATAGGCGAGGAAGTCGGGCACGCTGCTTCGCAGCCACAGGCCCAGCGAGCCCAGGATGGACACCGTGGCCGACAGCGACCACCAGCCTGGCCCCCCGATGGTCGGGTAGCGGCGCAGCAAGCCAAAAAACGCGAGGGCCGTGAGCCCATCGATGCCGACCCGCATCGCGAGCAGGGTGGGCATGTCAAACAGCATGGCAACGGGAAAAGACGCACATGCCGACGATTGAAGCACAGGGCCTGTGCCGCCTAGCAAGGGAAAAAGACCGCAAAGCCGCGCGAGTTCGGGCGACCGACATCCGTCACGGTTGCGGGGGCAGACACCTGCGCGACTGCCGGGCGGCTGCCCAGTCGCTGCCGGGACAAAGTCGGGCCACTGCGCGGCCACAGAATGCCGCCATGGGAACCCTCTACCTTGTGCGCCACGGCCAGGCCTCGTTTGGCTCGGACGACTACGACCGGCTCAGCGAAATGGGCCAGCGCCAGAGCGTGCAGCTGGGCCGCTACTGGGCCGAGCGCGGGCTGGTGTTCGACGCCGTGATCACCGGCACCCTGCGCCGGCACCAGCAGACCTGGGCCGGCATCGCCGAAGGCGCGGGGCTCTCATACGAACCCCTGGCCTGGGCCGGCCTGAACGAGTACGACAGCGAGGCGGTGATCCGCGCCATCCACCCGCACCCTTTGCAGAAGCCGCGCAGCGCCGCCGAAGCCCCCGAGCTCTACCGACACCACTTCCGCCTGTTGCGCGACGGCCTCGCGCAGTGGATGGCCGGCACCGTGAGCCCGCAGGGCATGCCCAGCTACACCGAGTTCGTGCGCGGCGTGACGGGCGCGCTCGACCATGTGCGCGCGAACCACCACGGCCAGAACGTGCTGCTGGTCTCCAGCGGCGGGCCGATCTCCACCGCCGTGGGGCATGTGCTGGGGCTGAGCCCGGAAGCCACGATCGAGCTGAACCTGCGCATCCGCAACAGCGCGGTGACGGAGTTCCAGTTCAATCCCAAGCGCCACACGCTGCTGAGCTACAACACGCTGCCGCACCTGGACCGCGCGGAGTTCAGGGACTGGGCAACTTACGCCTGAGGCTAGACCTTGGGCGGAAAGGCGACGCGCTCGGTGAGCGTGTCCGGTGGCAGCCGGTCGATTTCGCTCAAGAGCTGGGCCAGCGCGCGGCCGGCGGCTTCGAGCACGACCTGGCCCTTGTCGGCGCTGGCGGCGGCGGCGTTGCCCACGGCGCCTTGTGGGTTGTAGTCCTGCATCTGCCAGGCCAGTTTGGCGCTCTTGCCATTGCCCAGGATGGGGAAGCGCTGGGCGCGGCCCTGTGAGGCTGACCGGAAGTGCTCGGCCTCGCGCAGGTGCACCCGCTCGGGTGACAGCGCGAGCATGAGCGAGGTCTCGATCTCGCCCGCGTGGATGCCGAAGCGGTGCTCCTCGGCGCTGAACAGCGCGTTCAGGTCGTGCCCCTTGGCGTCGGTAAGCGGCAAGTGGAACCAGTTCACGCTGTAGACCAGCATGCCCAGCCGCGCGCGCAGGTCGCGCGCCACGAGGTCGAGCGCGCCCACCTGGCCGCCGTGCGCATTGAACAGCACGAGCTTCTTCACGCCGCTGGCCGCCACGCACTCGGCCAGCTCAGTCCACACCCGCATCAGGGTCTCGATCCTGAGCGTGAGCGTGCCCGCGAAACCGGTGTGCTCGGGGCTGTAGCCCACGGCCTGCGTGGGCAGCACCAGCACCGGCAGCTCGCTGGCGATGTGCGGCAAGGCCGCGCGCAGCACACCGTTGACGATGTCCGTGTCGACCGACAGCGGCAGGTGCGGCCCGTGCTGTTCGGTGGCGGCCACCGGCAGCACGGCGATGGCGCGCGCGGTGTCCAGCGCGGCGAAATCGGCGGTGGTGAGGTCGGACCAGAAGCGGGATGGGGCGGACATGCCCGCATCTTAAGTGCGTTAAGCGCGCCCCCGTAAGATGGCCCGATGACCCACGACCTTTTCCGCCAGGACGCCTACCTGCAGCAGTGCGACGCCACCGTGGCGCGCATCGACGAACTGGGCGTCGTGCTCGACCGCACGGTGTTCTACCCCCTGGGCGGCGGCCAGGCCGGCGATGCCGGCACGCTCACCCTGGCCGACGGCACGGCCGTCGCGATCGCCGACACCCGCAAGGGCAAGGACGCCGAAGGCCGGCCCACCGCCGACATCGTGCATGTCCCCGCGCCCGGGCAGGACGCCGCGCTGGCCCGGCTCGCCGCCGGCATGGCGGTCACCGCCCGCATCGACTGGGCGCGCCGCCACCGGCTGATGCGCTTTCACACCGCCACCCACCTGCTGTGCCACCTCGTGCCGGTGCCGGTGAACGGCTGCTCGATCACGCCCGACTACGCGCGCATGGACCTGCACCTGACCGACCCGCTCGACAAGGAAGTGCTCACGCAAGGCCTGGCACGGCTGGTGGCCGAGTCGCACCCGCTGACCGTGGGCGCGATCACCGACGCCGAACTCGACGCCAACCCCGCACTGGTCAAGAGCATGAGCGTGGCCCCGCCGCGCGGCAGCGGCACCGTGCGCACCATCCGCATCGGCGAGGGCGATCGGCTGATCGACCTGCAGCCCTGCGGCGGTACGCACGTGGCGAACACGGCCGAGATCGGGCGCGTGGTGATCACCAAGATCGAGAAGAAGTCGGCCACCACCAGGAGGGTGGTGCTGGGGTTTCAGGAAACACCCCCCGCGTCGCCTTCGGCGCCTCCCCCCTGAAGGGGGACGACACCTGAGGCCCGGCAAAGCCGGTTCCTCGGTGCCTCTGGCCGGGCTCGTTGCTAGCGGTAGATGAAGCGCCGCGACCACGGCAGGCCTTGGGCGGGCTGGCCCGCCGCGCGGCAGATCACCTGGTAGATCGACACCTCGTCGTGTTCGAAGGCCCAGGCGCAGCCCGCGAGGTACACGCGCCAGATGCGCCACTTGCGCTCGTCCACCAGCGGCTTGATCTGCGCCGTGCGCGCCTCGAAGGCCTCGCTCCAGAGCTGCGTGGTGCGCATGTAGTGGCGGCGCAGGCTCTCGATGTCGAAGGCCTCCAGCCCGCCTTCCTGCATGGTGCGCAGCACGGTGCCGATGTGCGGCAGCTCGCCCTGCGGGAACACGTAGCGGTCGATGAAGGTGCCGCCGCCGTGCCGCGTCTCGCCATCCTGCGGATCGGTGCTGGTGATGCCGTGGTTCATGGCCCAGCCGCCGGGCTTGAGCAGCGAGCGGATGTGCCCGAAATACGACGCCAGGTGGTTCAGCCCCACGTGCTCGAACATGCCCACGCTGGTGATGCGGTCGAACGGACCGTCCTTCACGTCGCGGTAGTCCTGCAGGCGGATGTCGATGCGGTCTTCCAGGCCGGCGGCCTTCACGCGCTCGCGCGCCAGCTCGTGCTGGTTCTTCGAGAGCGTCACGCCCACGCAGTGCGCGCCGAACTTCTGCGCCGCGCGCAACACCAGCGCGCCCCAGCCACAGCCGATGTCGAGCAGGCGCTGGCCCGGCTGCAGCTGGATCTTGGTGAGGATGTGGTCGATCTTCTTGACCTGCGCCTCGTCCAGCGTTTCGTCGCCGTTCTCGAAGTAGCCGCAGGAATAGACCATGCGCTCGTCCAGCCACTGGGCGTAGAACGCGTTGGACACGTCGTAGTGGTACTGGATGGCCTCGCTGTCGCTCTCGCGCGTGTGGGCGAAGCGCCGGCGCAGGCGCCCGAGCAGGCCGCCATCGGGCTCGGCGGTCTCGGCCAGGCGGTGCGCCACGGCCAGGATGTCCGCCATCGAACCCTCCACGTCGATCAGGCCCTCCACATAGGCCTGGCCCAGGGTGTCCAGGCCGGGGTCGATGAGCAGCGGCAGCGCCGAGGCGTCGCGCACCCGGATCTCCACCTGCGGCGCATCGAACTCACCCAGGGAGAGCGAAGACGAGCCCCGCTCACCCCAACTCAGGCGCACCGGCAGGTTTACCCGCGACTTGACTCTTTGCGCCCATGGCAGCAAGGCGCGTTCAACGATCGATCCCATGCACAAAACCCTCCATGCTGGTCACCACCCGTCCGCCCCCGGTTGTACCCAAACATGAAAGCCCTGTGAAGCCTGGGTGAAAAGCCCACAGCGTGTCGCTGCGCACGGAAAAACAGTGCTCGCTTATATTTGAGCGGCCTGCCCCAGGAACTTGGGCGCGCCCGGCCTCTCATACCCACGGGCGGCGCCACCGCCCCGCCCCGATCCCCCTGCCTGTTGCCCGATGCCCCTCAACGCCCTTTCCTCGGTCCGCCACGCCACGCGCCACCTGCTCGGCGCCCTGCTGCTGGCGCTCGCCCCCCTCTCGGTGCCCGCCCAGGGCCTGCTGTCGGGTGCGGCACCCGCGCAGACCGTGGTGCAGAGCGACCAGGCGCGTGCCGAGTTGCTGGCCCATGCCCCTGAAGGCGCCGGGCCGGGCCAGCCCATCTGGGTCGGGCTGCAGATCACCCACGCGCCCGAATGGCACACCTACTGGAAGAACTCGGGCGACTCCGGCCTGCCCACCGACCTGCAGTGGACGCTGCCGCCGGGCGTGACGGCCGGGGCCATCGCCTGGCCCACGCCGCGCAAGTTCCCGATTGGCAACCTCGCCAATTACGGCTACGACGGCACCGTGGTGCTGCCGGTGCCGCTGACCGTGGACCCCGGTTTCACCGGCAGCCACATTGACGTCAAGCTCCAGGCGACCTGGCTGGTCTGCCGCAAGGAATGCATCCCGGAAGAAGGGAACTTCGCCCTGCGCCTGCCGGTGCGTGGCTCCACCGGCCTGCACGGTGCCGCCTTCGACGCCAGCTTCCAGGCCGCGCCCAAGGACCAGCCTGCGCAGGACAGCCGCACCGCCCCCGAGCCCGGCTTCCTGAACGTGGCGCTCAGCGGCCTGCCCGCTGCCTGGCGCGGCCAGGCGCTGGAGTTCTTCCCCGAAGCCGCCGGCCTGATCGAACCCGGCCAGCCCTGGACGCAGGCCTGGGACGGCGAGCGCTGGACGGCGCGCGTGCCGCTCTCGCCGCACCGCAGCGACAGCCCGGACCGGCTCACGCTGGTGGTGGCCCAGGCCTCGCCGGCGGGCCAGGGGCCGGGCAGTCCCGGCGTGCGTCTGGACGTGCCGGTGCAAGGCAGCTGGCCGGCCGCCGCGCCCCTGCCCGCCGCGGTGCCCGAGGCGCTGCAGGCCGCGCTGGACGCCAATGCGGCCCGCGCGACCGCCGCCGCCCCCGCGGGCGGCGCCACCTCGCTCACCCTGGGCGCGGCCCTGCTGGGCGCGCTGCTCGGCGGGCTGATCCTCAACCTCATGCCCTGCGTGTTCCCGGTGCTGGCCATCAAGGTCCTGGCCTTCGCCCAGCACGCCGACAACCGCCGCGCCCACCGCGCCAACGGCATCGCTTACACCGCCGGCGTGGTGCTCTCCTTCGTCGCGCTCGGTGCGCTGCTGCTCGGGCTGCGCGCGGCCGGTGAACAACTTGGCTGGGGCTTCCAGTTGCAAAGTCCGGGCGTCGTGGCCGCGCTGGCCGTGCTGTTCACCCTGATCGGACTCAACCTGGCCGGCCTGTTCGAGTTCGGCAGCGTGCTGCCCAGCCGCATCGCCAGCCTGCAGGCGCGCAACCCGACCACCGACGCCTTCCTCACCGGCGTGCTGGCCACCGCCATCGCCTCGCCCTGCACCGCGCCCTTCATGGGCGCCTCACTCGGCCTGGCCATCGCCCTGCCGGCCGCGCAAGCGCTGGCCGTGTTCGCCGCGCTGGGCCTGGGCATGGCCCTGCCCTACCTGCTCGCCAGCTGGGTGCCGGCGGTGGCGCGCGCGCTGCCGCGCCCGGGTGCCTGGATGGCCACCTTCCGCCACCTCATGGCCTTTCCCATGTTCGCCACCGTGGTCTGGCTGCTGTGGGTGCTGGGCCAGCAAAGCGGCATCGACGGCGCGGCCGCGCTGCTCATGCTGCTGGTGGTGCTCGCCCTGCTGGTCTGGGCCCTGGGCCTGCGCGGGCGCGGACGCACCGTGATCGCCGCGCTCTCGCTCGCCGGCCTGGCTTGGCTGGGCTGGACCATCGGCCCGAACGTGACGCGCCTGCAGGACCCCACCCCCGGCCAGGCCGTGGCCACGGCGGTCGAGGGCGTGAGCTGGCAACCGTGGAGCCCGCAGGCGCAGGCCGAGCTGGTCGCGCAAGGCCGCCCGGTGTTCGTGGACTTCACCGCCGCCTGGTGCGTGACCTGCCAGTACAACAAGCGCACCACCCTGGCCGACGCCAGCGTGCTCGGCGACATGGCCGGCAAGAACGTGGCCCTGCTGCGCGCCGACTGGACCCGCCGCGACCCGGCCGTGACGGCCGCGCTCGCCAGCCTGGGTCGCAATGGCGTGCCGGTGTACGCGATCTACAGGAACGGCCAGACCCCGCAGGTGCTGACCGAAGTGCTCAGTGTCGAGGAGGTCCGCGCGGCGCTGGCCCGGCTCTGAGCCGGCCGGGGCCATCGTTCGTCAACCGTTTCATTAGGAGTCCACCATGCAACGCCGTCCCCTGCTCGCCCTGGCCGTCTTTTCGCCCCTGGGCACGATGCTGGTCACGCCCGCGTTCGCAGCCCCCGGTGTGGGCCAGGCCGCGCCCGACTTCAGCCTTCAGGACACCACCGGCAAGCCCGTCCGGCTCTCGGACTTCAAGGGCAAGACCGTGGTGCTGGAGTGGAACAACCCCGGCTGCCCCTTCGTGCGCAAGCACTACCAGGGCAACATGCAGGCGCTGCAGAAGGAAGCCACCACCCAGGGCGTGGTGTGGCTCACGATCAACTCCACGCGCGATGACAGCGCGGACTACCAGTCGCCCCAGCAGCTCGGCCGCTGGATGACCGAGAAACAGGCCAGCCCCACCGCCACGCTGATGGACGAGGACGGCAAGGTGGGTGAGGCCTATGCCGCGCGCGTCACCCCGCACATGTACATCGTCAATGCACAGGGCCTGCTGGTGTACGCCGGCGGCATCGACAGCATCCCCTCGGCGCGGGTGGACGACATCGCCAAGGCCACCAACTATGTGCGCCAGGGCCTGGGCGAACTGCGCGCGGGCAAGCCCCTGAGCGTGGCCACCAGCCGGGCCTACGGCTGTGGCATCAAGTATCGGAACGGGTCGGCGTAGCCGACCCACCCCCTGCGCCGCTTCGCGGCTCCCCCCTGAAAGGGGGGCGACACCTGGGGCCGGCGGAGCCGGACCCTCGGTGTCCCTGGACCGATGCACACCTCACGCAGCGGATCGCGCTTCGTCATGACCCCGCGGGATAATCCCCCGATACCCCCACCCCCAGTCCCCCAATACCGACATGCCCTTTGCCCCCCTGCAGAACGACACTTTTCTGCGCGCCTGCCTTCGCCAATCCACCGATCACACGCCGGTCTGGCTCATGCGCCAGGCCGGCCGCTACCTGCCCGAGTACCGCGCCACGCGCGCGCTGGCCGGCAGCTTCATGGGGCTGGCGACCAACACCGACTACGCGACCGAGGTGACACTGCAGCCGCTGGAACGCTACGCGCTGGACGCGGCCATCCTGTTCAGCGACATCCTCACCGTGCCTGACGCCATGGGCCTGGGCCTGTCGTTCGCCCTCGGCGAAGGCCCGAAGTTCGAGAAGACCGTGCGCACCGAGGCCGACGTGGCCGCGCTCGCCGTGCCCGACATGGACAAGCTGCGCTACGTGTTCGACGCCGTCACCTCGATCCGCAAGGCACTCAACGGCCGCGTGCCCCTGATCGGTTTTTCGGGCAGCCCCTGGACGCTGGCCTGTTACATGGTCGAAGGCGGCGGCAGCGACGACTACCGTGCCGTGAAGTCGCTGATGTACGCGCGCCCCGACCTGATGCACCGCATCCTCGCGGTCAACGCCGACGCGGTGGCGACCTACCTCAACGCGCAGATCGAGGCCGGCGCGCAGGCCGTGATGGTGTTCGACAGCTGGGGCGGCGTGCTCGCCGATGGCAAGTTCCAGGACTTCAGCCTGGCCTACACACGCCGCGTGCTGGCGCAGCTCAAGCGCGAACACGACGGCGTGGTGATCCCGCGCATCGTCTTCACCAAGGGTGGCGGCCTGTGGCTGGACGACATGAAGGACCTCGACTGCCACGCCCTGGGCCTGGACTGGACCGTGAACCTGGCCCGCGCGCGCGCCCAGGTGGGCGAAGGCGCCCACGGCAAGGCGCTGCAGGGCAACATCGACCCCAACGTGCTGTTCGCGCCGCCCGAGCGCATCGAGGCCGAGGTGGCCGCGGTGCTCGAGAGCTTCGGCCGGCCGCACCAAGGCGCTGGCACGGGCCCCACGCACATCTTCAACCTGGGCCACGGCATCAGCCAGCACACGCCGCCGGAGCATGTGTCGGTGCTCGTGGATGCGGTGCATTCGCATTCCCGGCGGCTGCGCCAGGCGGCCTGAAGCGCTTCCATTTTTGCAGCTGGGCCGGGGCTTTTGGCCTGCTCCAGCGCTCGTGGTTCGGCGGATGCAACGCCCCGTTCTGGCGTCATGAAGGCGTCAAAAAGCCGCCGTCTGAACCGGCCATAACACAAATAATGCCGAAAAAGTCACTTGACACGCCTTACTTATGCACAAAACTCGTGCTGCGGTGCGCCATGAGGCTCGCCGCGGCCAGGCGCCAGACAAATCCCACAAGTGCCTCGTAAGTCATTGATTCATATAGATTTTAGTTTCTGCTTTTTTTGCGGGCAGTTTAAGCAAACCCTTGATTTGCAAGGCTTCCGACGGCGCGCAGGCAAACTATCAACAAAGTTATCCACAAAAAGTCTGGATATGTTCTGATGCTCTGTCAAATCAACAACTTAGCGCGAGTTCCGACAGTCCAGCTGAGGAATGGGCGCTAAGCATGGCTTTCTGGCCCAGCGTCGTCGTGGCCACCCCGGCCCACAGCGGGGTGGGCGCCAGCCTGACTTACCGGAGTGAGTTGTCGCTCGCACCGGGCACCTTGGTGCGGGTGCCGCTGGGTGCCCGGGAGGTGCTGGGCGTGGTCTGGGAATGCCCCGACCAGCCCCCCGAAGGCCTGACCGAAGCCCAGACCAAAACCGTGGCCGGCGTGCTCGACGGCCTGCCGCCCCTCAACGCGCGCTGGCGCCAGCTGGTGCGTTTCGCGGCGCAGTACTACCAGCGCAGCCTGGGCGAGGTGGCGCTGGCCGCCCTGCCGCCGCAGTTGCGCGACCTCGATGCCGTGCAACTCGCCCGCCGCCTCAAGAAGCAGCAGAAACAGCAGGCCACGCGGGCGCCAGTGGACGCCACCGAGCAGCCCGCCGCCACCGGCCTGGACCTGAGCGACGAACAGCGCGAAGCCCTCCAGGCGCTCGAAGCCGCGCAAGCCCCGGTGCTGCTGTACGGCGCCACCGGCAGCGGCAAGACCGAGGTCTACCTGCAGGCCACGCAGCACGTGCTGCAGGCGAGGGCCGACGCGCAGGTGCTGGTGATGGTGCCGGAGATCAACCTCACGCCGCAACTGGAGGCGCGCTTTCGCGAGCGCTTCGAGCCTCTGTTCGGTGCAGGTGCCCTGGTCTGCCTGCACAGCGGCATGACGCCCGCGCAGCGCCTGAGCGGCTGGCTCGCGGCGCACACCGGCCAGGCGCGCATCGTGCTGGGCACGCGCATGGCGGTGCTGGCCAGCCTGCCCGGGCTGCGCCTGATCGTGGTCGACGAAGAGCACGACCCCAGCTACAAGAGCCAGGAAGGCGCGCGCTACTCGGCACGCGATCTGGCGGTCTACCGCGCCAAGGTGGAAACCGAGGCGCTGGTGGCCGATGGTGACGACCCGGCGGCGCGCTGCCGCGTCGTGCTCGGCTCGGCCACGCCCTCGCTGGAGAGCTGGCACGCAGCCGACCAGGGCCGCTACCTGCGCCTGGCCATGCCGGCGCGCATCGGCGGCGGCGCGCTGCCGCGCCTGCGCCTGGTCGACATGAACCACCAGCCCAAGGGCGCGGTGCTCGCCCCGCCATTGGTGGCGGCGATGGCCGAGCGCATCGCGCGTGGCGAGCAATGCATGGTGCTGCTCAACCGGCGCGGCTACGCCCCGGTGCTGGCCTGCCACGACTGCGGCTGGAAGAGCGCCTGCCCGCACTGCAGCGCCTTTCGCGTGTTCCACAAGCTGGACCGCACGCTGCGCTGCCACCACTGCGGCTTCACCGAGCGCGTGCCGCGCGCCTGCCCCGAATGCGGCAACCTCGACATCGCGCCCATCGGCAAAGGCACCGAGCAGGTGGAAGAGCAACTCGCCAGCCTGCTGGCCGACGTGAAGCGCCCCGACGGCGGGCCCGCGCGCGTGGCGCGCATGGACGCCGACTCGACCCGCCTCAAGGGCAGCCTGGAACAGCAGCTCGCCACCATGCACAGCGGCGAGGTGGACGTGCTGGTGGGCACCCAGATGATCGCCAAAGGCCACGACTTCCGCCGCATCACGCTGGTGGCCGGCATCAACGCCGACTCCGGCCTGTTCGCCAGCGACTACCGCGCGCCCGAGCGCCTGTTCGCGCTGCTGATGCAGGCCGGCGGGCGCGCCGGGCGCGACGCGGCTTTCGTGAGCAGCCAGGGCAGCGAGAGCGAGCTGTGGGTGCAGACCTGGACGCCTCAGCACCCGCTGTTCGCGGCGCTGCGCCGGCACGACTTCCCGGCCTTCGCCGCGCAGCAGCTGGGCGAGCGCGAAAGCGCGGGCATGCCGCCCTTCGGCCACCAGGCGCTGCTGCGCGCCGACGCCCGCACCCAGCAGGCGGCCCAGGCCTACCTGAACGCAGCCGCGCAGGCCGCCGACGGCCTGCCGCACCGCGACGAGATCACGCTCTACCCGGCAGTGCCGCTGACCATCCAGCGCGTGGCCAACGTGGAGCGCGCGCAGTTGCTGGTGGAGGCCGTCTCGCGCGCCGCGTTGCAGCGCTTCCTGAGCGCCTGGCAGCCGGTGCTGCTGGAGTGCCGCAGCCTGCCGCAGGCGCGTGGCCTGGTCCGCTTCGCGGTGGACGTGGACCCCCTTGCGATCTAGAGGGATCCCCCCGCGCCGCCTGCGGCGTCACCCCCCAGGGGGCAACACCTGCGGGCCGGCGCAGCCGGACCCGCGGTGTTCTGGAGGGCGCCTCTTCAGGCGACGAGGATTTCCGGCATCGGCCAGAGCTGCTCCAGCGTGTGCACCACGTCGCGCAGGCGGAAGGGCTGCAGCAGCAGCCGGCGCACGTCCAGCTCCTTGAGCCGCACCACCAGCTCCGCGTCGGCGCTGGCCGCCATCACCGCCACCGGAATGTCGGCCTCGCAGCGCAGTTCACCCGCGCGCAGCCGCGTGAGCAGAGCCAAGGCCGCGTCGCGCTCGGCCAGCGAGAGCAGCAGGCCGTGGTCGACGTTGCTCTGCATCCATTTCTCGCCCTGGGCGATGCTGGTCGCCTGCTGCAGCCGCACCAGCTGCAACTCGCGGCACACCGAGGCCACGGTGCCGCGCACCAGGCCATCGGGTTCGATCAGCAGCACCTGCGGCCGGCCCGCAGCGGCGCTCACGACACCGCCTCCTCGCGCCGGAACAGCTCCTCCACCACCAAGTCGCGCAGGCCGTTGAGGATGGCCTCGTCCAGTTTGTCGAAATCGCGCGGGCGCCGGTCCATGATGCACAGCGTGCCCACCACCTGCCCATATGGCAGGCGCAGCAGCGCCCCGGCGTAGAAGCGCACATAGGGCTGGCCCACCACCATGGGGTTGTCGGCGAAGCGGGGATCGGCCAGCGCATCGGGCACGATCAGCGTCTTCGCCATCGCCACCGCGTGGCCGCAGAAGGAAATGTCGCGCGGCGTCTCCTGCACATCCTCCAGGCCGAAGGACGACTTGAACCACTGGCGATCGTGATCGACCAGCGACACCAGCGCAATCGGCACGTTGAACTCCTTGGCCGCGAACGCCGAGATGCGGTCGAAACGCGCTTCGGGCGGCGTGTCCAGGATCACCAGGTCGCGCAGCGCCTTCAGGCGCTTCGCTTCGTTGTGCGGCAAAGGGGGCTTGATCATGCGGGCTCCTGGCCGACGCTGTCGCCGGCTCGCCTTGAAGATCGGCAGCCAGCCCGGAAACGTGAGACCCGCAAAGCCGACCACGCTCAAATATAAGTAAATTGCGATATAAGAGCAGGCAAGACTACTGGAGACGACCCGTGCCCCGACTTTCCCTTCGCTGGTGGCTTGCGCCCCTGATCGCCCTGGCCACCTTCGCCGCCCAGGCCCAGCCCGCGGCCGACACCGGCCCGGCCATGACCGTCGAGGCGGTGGGCCCCCACAGCTACTACGTGCAGGGCCTGACCCAGCTGGGCTCGACCAGGAACCAGAACTTCATCAGCAACGCCGGTTTCGTGGTCACCCCCGACGGCGTGGTGGTGGTGGACGCGCTGGGCTCGCCCCGACTGGCCGAGCGGCTCACGCAGGTGATCCGCCAACGGACCGACAAGCCGATCACCCACGTGATCCTGACCCACTACCACGCCGACCACATCTACGGCCTGCAGCACTTCCAGCAACTGGGGGCGAAGATCATCGCGCACAGCGCGTCGCGCGAGTACATCCAGTCGGACACCGCGCGCCTGCGCCTGGAAGCCTCGCGCACCGATCTCGCGCCCTGGATCAACGAGCAGACCCGCATCGTGCCGGCCGACGTCTGGATCGACGGGCCCACCGCCCTGAAGGTCGGCGGCGTGGTGTTCGACCTCACGCCGGTCGGGCCCTCCCACACGCCCGAAGACCTCACGGTGTTCGTGCCCTCGGAGAAGGTGCTGTTCGCGGGCGACCTGTTCTTCAATGGCCGCCTGCCCTTCGTGGGCCAGGCCAACAGCCGCCAGTGGATCCTGTCGCTGGAACGCCTGCTGGCCTTCGACGCCAACGCGGTCGTGCCCGGCCACGGCGCCGCGTCCACCGACCCGAAGAAGGACATCGGCACCACGCGCGACTACCTCAAGCACCTGCGCCAGAGCATGGGCGAGGCTGTCGAGAACTTCGTGCCGTTCGAAGAGGCCTACGACAAGACCGACTGGTCCGCCTTCGAGGCCATGCCCATGTTCGGCCCGGCCAACCGCATGAACGCCTACAACACCTACTTGCTGCTGGAGCAGGAGGCGCTGACCAGGAAATGAAAAGCCCCGGGGCTCGACGTCCCGGGGCTTGGAGTCCAGCGGCCGGCCGGGCCGATCAGGCGATGTCGAACCGGTCCAGGTTCATGACCTTGGCCCAGGCGGCCACGAAGTCCTTCACGAACTTGCGCTGGCCGTCCGCGCTGGCGTACACCTCGGCGTAGGCGCGCAGCACCGAGTTGGAGCCGAACACCAGGTCGTTGCGGGTGGCGGTGTACCGCGGCTGGCCGCTCTTGCGGTCCTTGCCTTCGAACAGTTCGGCATCGGCGCCCACCGGCGTCCACACCGTGTTCATGTTCAGCAGGTTGACGAAGAAGTCGTTGGTGAGCGCGCCCACCCGGTCGGTGAACACACCGTGCTGGCTGCCGTCGGCATTGGCGCCGAGCACGCGCAGGCCGCCCACCAGCGCGGTCATTTCGGGCGCCGTCAGCGTGAGCAGTTGGGCCTTGTCCACCAGCAGCGCTTCCGTCGACGCGGCGCTCTTGCCCGCCTTGTAATTGCGGAAGCCATCGGCCTCGGGCTCCAGCACGGCGAAGGATTCGACATCGGTCTGGTCCTGCCGCGCATCGACACGCCCCGGCGTGAACGGCACGTCCACCGCGACACCCGCGGCCTTGGCGGCCTGCTCGACGCCAACCCCGCCCGCGAGCACGATCACGTCGGCCAGCGAAGCCTTGCCCGAGGCCTTCTGGATCTCCACCAGCTTGGGCAGCGCGGCAACCGCCACCTTGTTGACCGCCCAGTCCTTCTGCGGTGCGAGCGCCAGGCGCGCGCCGTTGGCGCCACCGCGCTTGTCGCCCCCGCGGAAGGTGGACGCAGACGCCCAGGCCACCGAGACCAGCTCGCTCACCGACAGGCCCGAGGCCGCGATCCGGGCCTTGAGGTCGGCGATGTCCGCCGCCGTGGGGTTGTGCGTGGCCGCGGGCAGCGGGTCCTGCCAGATCAGGTCTTCCTTCGGCACTTCGGGGCCGAGGTAGCGGGCCTTGGGCCCCATGTCGCGGTGCGTCAGCTTGAACCAGGCGCGGGCGAAGGCTTCGGCGAACGCCTGCGGGTCGTTGAGGAAGCGCTGGGAGATCTTGCCGAACTCGGGGTCGAAGCGCATCGTCAGGTCGGTGGTGAGCATCTTGGGCTTGTGCTTCAGACCGGGCACGTGCGCATCGGGGATGATCTCCGGCGCGTCCTTGGCGACCCACTGCCTGGCGCCCGCCGGGCTGCGCTCCTCTTCCCATTCGAACTTGAACAGGTTCTCGAAGAAGTTGTTGCTCCATTGCGCGGGGGTCGTGGTCCAGGTCACCTCCAGGCCGCTGGAGACGGTGTCCTTGCCATGTCCACTGCCGAAGTTGCTGGTCCAGCCCAGGCCTTGGGCCTCGATCGTGCCGCCCTCGGGCTCTGCGCCCTTGTGCGATTCGGGCGCCGCGCCATGCGCCTTGCCGAAGGTGTGCCCGCCCGCGATCAGCGCGACGATCTCCTCGTCGTCCATGGCCATGCGGTAGAAGGTGGCGCGAATGTCCTTGGCCGCGGCCATGTAGTCGCCGCTGGCGTTCGGGCCTTCGGGGTTCACATAGATCAGGCCCATGTGCGTCGCGCCCAGGCTCTTGACCAGGACACGGTCGCCCTCGAAGCGCTGGTCGTCACCCAGCCACTTGGTCTCGGCGCCCCAACTCACGTCGGTATCGGGTTCCCACACGTCCTCACGGCCCGCCGCGAAGCCGAAGGTGCGAAAGCCCATGGACTCCAGCGCCACGTTGCCCGCGAGGATCATGAGATCGGCCCAGGAAATCTGCTGGCCGTACTTCTGTTTGATCGGCCAGAGCAGGCGGCGCGACTTGTCGATGTTGACGTTGTCGGGCCAAGAATTCAGCGGCGCGAAGCGCTGCTGGCCGCGGCCACCGCCGCCCCGGCCATCGGTGGTGCGGTAGGTGCCGGCCGAGTGCCAGGCCATGCGGACGAACTGCGGGCCGTAGTGGCCGAAATCGGCGGGCCACCAGTCCTGGCTGTCGGTCATCAACTTGTTCAGATCGGCCTTGAGTGCCTTGTAGTCCAGCTTCTTGAACTCGGCCGCGTAGTCGAACGATTCGCCCAGCGGGTTGGACTTGGCGGAGTGCTGGTTCAGCACATCCATGCGCAGCTGGTTCGGCCACCAGTCCTTGTTGCTGGTTCCGACACCGGAACCGTGGTGGAAGGGGCACTTGGCTTCTGACATGGGGATCTCCTTTGTGGTTGGCGGGGATGAGCCAACGCACTTTAGAGAGCCACCCCCGGAGTGTCAAAACAAATGCCTGGATGAAGGGCATAGGCAGTGCCTATTGCGCTTCAGGTCAGCAGCGCCACGGCCCCGGAGAACGTCAGGAAAGCCGCCGCGGTCGTCACGAGAATGATGCGGGCGATGCGCCCATTGTCCGCGCCGAAGCGCTCGGCCAGCAGCGAGACGTTGCTCGCGCTGGGCAGCGCGGCCACCAGCACCATCACCACCAGCGTCGGCCACGGCAGCGGCGCACCCGCGCGGATGGCCAGCCAGCCCACGGCGAGCACCAGCAGCGGGTGCACGAAGAGCTTCATCAGCGCCACCGGCAGGTAGTCGGCCAGGGGCATGGGGTGGTTGGCGGTCATCTGCGCGCGCGCCAGCACCGCGCCAATGGTGAACAGCGCCACGGGCGAGGCCGAATCGGCCAGCAGCCACACCGTCTGCTCCACCGGCTTGGGCAGGGTGAAGGCCCAGGCCGAGGCCAGGCCGCCGAGCACGATGGCCCAGGGCATGGGGTTGGTGAGCACACCCTTGAGCGCCTTGCGCGTGGCCTCGGCCACCGCCGAGCGGCCCTGGCCCTGCGCCTCGTCCAGGCGCGAGAGCGCGATGCACAACGAGCTGGTGATCACCATGTCCACCACCATGGTGAGGATGACGGTGCCGGCCGCCGACGCGCCGAGCAGGGCCACGATCAGCGGCACGCCCATGAAGCCCGAGTTGGGAAAGGCCGCCACCAGCGCGCCCAGGGACGCGTCGTTCCAGCGGATGCGCGCGTTGCGCGTGAAGGCGATGGTGGCGCCCACCACGATAAGGCCGCACAGCAGGTACAGGCCGGCCACCCAGCCATCGAGCAGCTGCGCGATCGGCGTGGTGGAACCGAAGCGGTACAGCATGCAGGGCAGCGCGAAGAACAGCACGAAGCCGTTGAGCCCGGGAATGGCCTCCAGCGGCAGCAAGCGCCGGCGCGCGGCGACGTAGCCGGCGAGCACGAGCGCGAAGAAGGGGAAGGTGACCAGCAGGATGTGCAGCACGGGGCCGATTGTCTCAGGCGCCCGTGGGCGACCCGCGACACCCCGCCCGGTATGATCCAACGCTCTTTTCCCGCCTTTCCCGACGCCCGCCCGCCTCCCTCCATGTCCCACGGCCTGAACCTCGCGCAACTGGAAGCCGTGAACCACCTAGCGGGGCCCTGCCTGGTGCTCGCGGGCGCGGGCTCGGGCAAGACGCGCGTGATCACGCACAAGATCGGCCGGCTCATCCAGGCCGGCCTGGCGGCCGACCGCATCGCCGCCATCACCTTCACCAACAAGGCCGCCGCCGAAATGCGCGAACGCGCGGCCCAGCTGGTGGGGCGCGACGCCCGCAAGGTGCTGATCTGCACCTTTCACGCACTGGGCGTGCGCCTGCTGCGCGACGACGGCGAGGTGCTGGGCCTGAAGAAGCAGTTCTCCATCCTCGACACCGACGACATCACCAGCCTGCTCAAGGACTGCGGCGGCACCACCGACGCGGCCACCGCGCGCGGCTGGCAGTGGGGCATCAGCGCGTGGAAGGGCGCAGGCATGAACGCGGCACAGGCCCTCGCTCAGGCCAAGGACGAAAACGAGCGCGTGATGGCGACCATCATGGCGCGCTACGAAGAGCGCCTGGTGGCCTACCAGAGCGTGGACTTCGACGACCTCATCACCCTGCCGCTCAAGCTGCTGCGCGAGCACGAGGACGTGCGCGCGCGCTGGCAGAAGAAGATGGGCCACGTGCTGGTGGACGAGTACCAGGACACCAACGCCACGCAGTACGAGCTGCTCAAGCTGCTGGTGGGCGAGCGCGGGCGCTTCACCGCCGTGGGCGACGACGACCAGTCCATCTACGGCTGGCGCGGCGCCACGCTGGACAACCTGAAGAAGCTGCCGCAAGACTACCCCGAGCTCAAGGTCATCAAGCTGGAGCAGAACTACCGCTCCACCAGCGCGATCCTGCGCGCGGCGAACAACGTCATCGGCCCCAACCCCAAGCTGTTTCCCAAGACGCTGTGGAGCGACCTGGGCGAAGGCGAACCGGTGCGCGTGGTCGATGCCGACAACGAGGATCACGAGGCCGAGCGCGCGGTGGCGCGCATCCTGAGCCTGCGCGCGAGCTCGCAGCACAAGGAGTGGCGCGACTTCGCCATCCTCTACCGCGCCAACCACATGGCGCGCCCGTTCGAACAGTCGCTGCGCCGCGCGCAGGTGCCCTACAAGGTCTCGGGCGGCCAGAGCTTCTTCGACAAGGCCGAGATCCGCGACCTCTGCGCCTGGCTGCGCCTGCTGGTGAACAACAACGACGACCCGGCCTTCCTGCGCTCGGCCACCACGCCCAAGCGCGGCATCGGCCACACCACGCTGCAGCAGCTGGGGGCCTTCGCCACGCAGTACAAGCTGAGCCTGTTCGAGGCGCTGTTCGCCAACTCGCTGGGGACCGCCCTGCCCCCGCGCGCGGTGGCCACGCTGCACGAGTTCGGCCGCGCGGTGAACGACCTGGAGTACCGCGCGCGCCACACCGTGGGCCACGAGGCCGCTCGCGCCTTCCTCACCGAGTGGCTCAAGGACATCGACTACGAGAAGCACCTCTACGACAGCGAGGACAACGAGAAGGTGGCGGCCGCGCGCTGGACCAACGTGATGGACTTCTGCGACTGGGTCGCCGGGCGCTGCGGCGGCAAGCTGGAGGAAGAGGACGGCGTGAAGATCGAGAGCGAGCGCAAGAGCCTGCTCGAGGTGGTGCAGACGATCGCCCTGCTCTCCACGCTGAGCGAGCGCGAGCAAGACCAGAACGTGGTGACGCTCTCGACGCTGCACGCCTCCAAGGGTCTGGAGTGGCCCCATGTGATGCTGGTCGGCGTGAACGAGGGCCTGCTGCCGTTCAAGATGGACGAGGAGCCCGGCCAGAGCGACGCGCAGGCGGCCGACATGGCGCAGCGCCTGCAGGAAGAGCGCCGCCTGATGTACGTGGGCATCACGCGCGCGCAGCGCACGCTGGCGGTGAGCTGGCTCAAACGCCGCAAGAAGGGGCGCGAGAGCGTTCCCGGGCAGGCCAGCCGCTTCATCAAGGAGATGGCGCTGGACCAAGCCACCGTGAAGGAAGACCCGCGCGAGAAACTGCGCGCGCTGCGCGCCGAGTTCGCGCAACGCGCCACCGACCAGGCCGCCCAGAAGGCGGCCGACCCCGCCTCATGAAACACCTCTGCCTCGCCGCCGCGTGGGCGCTGCTGGCCGGCGCCGGCCATGCGCAAGCGCCGGCCACGCCCCCGACCGTCTGCAGCCAACCCGGCGACATGGCGCCCAGCCAGCTCTACGGCTTGTGGCAGCTGGTGCTGTGGCCGCAGGAGGGGGGCAGCGAGGCCGCGCCCGCCTCCACCGGCGCGTTGCTGTTCGAGCGCCACCCGGAGTACCCGGACAGCGTGCGCGGCAGCCTGAAGCGCACCACCGCCGGCAACGACCGGCAGGCGGTGGTGTCCGGGGACGTCGTGGACGGCGAGTTCAACCTCGACGAGTCGGCCGACGGCGTGAGCATGGACGCGGTGTGGGAAGGCCTCGTCACCGCCCCGGGATGCGGCCAGGAACTGCGCGGCATCCGCCGCTCCGCCCTGGGGCGCGGCACGCCGCCCGAGCCGGTGATGAATTTCGTGCTGAAGAAAGTGTCGGGCTGGCGCTGAGCCCCTGACGCATCAGGGGCGGGGATTCGCCGGCGGTTGCAGCAGGTGCCGGTTTTCCGGCGCCTGGAAAAAATCCACCAGCACCTGCAGGTCGCGCTTGCTGAACTGCGCGTAACCCTCGCCGGACTCGATGCGCGAAGACATGACGGCCACACCCTCGTCGAAGAAGTGCAGCGACAGGCCGCGGTCCAGCACCACGTCGGTGATCTCACCCTGCGGCGACACGGCCGCGCCGGGGCTGGAGCGGGTGGTGCGGCGCATCAGAAGCCCAGCGCGTGCGGCAGCCAGGTGGAGATCGCGGGCACGAAGGTGAGCAGCAACAGCACCACGAGGTGGGCCCACAGGAAGGGTGGCAGCTCGCGCGTGAGGGCCATCAGCGGCACCTTGGTCGCCACCGAGGTGACGAACAGCAGCCCGCCCACGGGCGGCGTGATCATGCCCAGCGTGAGGTTGACGATGACCACCATCGCGAAGTGGATCGGGTCGATGCCCAGCGCGGCCGCGATCGGCGCCAGGATGGGCACGAGGATGGTGACCCCGGGCAGCGGCTCCATGAAGATGCCGAACAGCAGCAGCAGGATGTTCACCGCGATCAGGAAGGTGACGGGCGAGAGGTCCCAGCCGATGATGGCCTGCGCCAGGTCCTGCGGCACGCCTTCGATGGTGAGCACCCAGGCAAAGGCCGACGAGGCCGCCACCACGAACAGCACCGAGGCGGTGAGCATGGCCGAGCGCGCCGCGATGCCGGGCAGCGCCGACCACTTGAGCGTGCCGTAGACCCATTTGCCGCAGACCAGCGCGTAGAACACCGCGACCACCGAGGCTTCGGTGGGCGTGAAGACGCCGAAGCGGATGCCGACCAGGATGATCACCACCAGGAACAGCGCGGGCACGGCCTTGATGGTGTTCATGAGCATCTCGCGGCCGGTGGGGCGTGGGGCGTCGGAGCGGAAGTCGCGCTGGCGGCAGACCCACCAGTTGACCCAGCTCATGGCGGCGGCGATCAGCAGGCCGGGGATGAAACCGGCGATGAACAGCGCGCCGACGGAGACGTGTTCGTCCTGCAGCGCGTAGATGATCATGATGATCGAGGGTGGAATGATGGGCCCCACGATGGCCGTGCTGGCGGTCAGCGCGGCGGCGTAGGCGCGGTCGTAGCCGGCCTTGTCCATCATGCGCACCATCATCGAGCCCGGGCCGGCAGCGTCCGCCAGGGCCGAGCCCGAGATGCCCGAAAAGATGGTGAGCGACAACACGTTGGCGTAACCCAGGCCGCCGCGCAGGTGGCCAACGAACTGCGAGGCGAAGCGCAGCAGCACCAGCGTGAGCGCCCCGCCCGACATGATCTCGGCCGCGAGGATGAAGAAGGGCACCGCCATCAACGGGAAGCTGTCCACGCCGGTGAACATTTCCTTGAAGACGATGATCTGCGGGTAGTGCCCGCCCAGGGCCACGGCCAGGGCGGCGGCGATGGCGAGCGAGAACGCCACGGGCACGCCGATCAGCATGAGCACGACGGCGGCGACGAACAGGGTGATGACCATGATGGGGGTTCCGCGTCAGGGGCTCAGAGCGAGGCGGCCGCCTCGGCGTCCATCTCGGGCGACTCGTGGAAGCGGCCGTCGATCACGTAGCGCCGCACCAGGAAGGCCAGGTGCACCAGCATCAGGATGAAGCCCGCGGGCAAGGCCGAGTAGATCCAGGCGAACGAGATGCCGGTGGCGGGCGTGGTCTGGAACCGCATCACGCTGGTGTAGACGATGGAGAAGTACGTCATCGAGACGCAGAAACCCGCGATCAGCAGCACCACCAGCGCGCGCAGCACCCGCGCCAGCGGCGTGGGCACGGCCTGGTGCAGGTTGTCGATCGCCACGTGCCCACCGAAGCGCAGCACCAGCCCGGCGCCGAGAAAGGTGCCCCAGATCATGAGGTGGCGCGCGACCTCTTCGGCCCAGACGATGGAGTCGTTGGTGGTGTAGCGCAGCACGACGTTGGCGAACACGATGACGGACATCGCCGCCAACAGCAGGATCAGCACCCAGCGGTTGACGGCCACCAGGGCGTTCTCGAATCGGTCGATCATGGGGGGTTCCTGCGGCGCTCGTGCCAAAGCGAACCACCCGGCACGGGGCCGGGCGGTGGGGGGTCAGACGGTCACTTCGCGTTGGCGATGCGGTCGATCAGCTCTTTGCCGTACTTGGAGGCGTACTGCTGGTAGGCCGGCGAGAGGGCCTGCTGGAACGGCGCCTTGTTGGGCACCTCGGTGATCTGCATGCCCTGGGCGCGCAACTCGTCCACACCCTTCTTCTCGATGTCGTCGACGAACTGGCGCATGGCCTTCGCGCCTTCCTTGGCGCCCGCGGTCACGGCGGCCTTCTGGCCGTCGTTGAGCGAGTCCCAGAACTTGGGCGAGACCAGCAGCATGGCCGGCGAATACACGTGGCCCGTGAGCGCCAGGTGCTTCTGCACGGCCGAGAGCTTGGCCGAGGCGATCACCGAGATCGGGTTCTCCTGACCGTCGATGGTGCCTTGCTGCAGCGCGCCGGTGACTTCGGGCCAGGCCATGGGCGTGGGCGCGGCGCCCAGCGTGCGGAAGGCGGTGATGTGCACCGGGTTTTCCATCGTGCGGATCTTCAGGCCTTTGAGGTCTTCGGGCTTGGTGATCGGGTGCTTGCCGTTGGTGATGTGGCGGAAACCCTGCTCGCCCCAGGCCAGCGCGACCAGGTTGCGCGACTTGAACCTGCCCAGCAGGTCCTGCCCGATCGGGCCGTCGAGCACGCTGCGTGCGTGGTTGATGTCGCGGAACAGAAAGGGAATGTCGGTCACACCGACCTCGGGCACGAAGTTGCTCAGCGTGCCAGAGGAGACGATGGCCGCTTCCACGGTGCCCAGCTGCAGGCCTTCGAGCAGCTCGCGCTCGCCACCCAGCGCACTGGAGGGGAATTGACGGAACTTGAACTGGCCATTCGTGGCCTTCTCGAACGAAGCGGCCCAGGCATTGGCGCCGGCACCGTAGTGCGAGTTCGGGGCCAGGGCGTAGCCGATCTTGACTTCGCGGGTCTGGGCATGCGCAGCGGTGCTGATGGCAAGGACTGCGGCGCCCACGGCCAGCAGGCCGGCGCGGCGGGAAATGGACATCATGTTTGTCTCCGATCGTTGTATGCCGGGTATGGCGGTCGCCACTGTATTGAGATGCCGGCATTCGAGCCAATACCGTTTGCAGGCCTCTGCTATATGATTTTCGTATGCCTGACATCCGGCAACTCCGCTATTTCATCGCCGTCGCCGAAGAGCTGAACTTCATGCGCGCGGCCGAGCGCCTGCACATCAGCCAGCCGCCCCTCTCGGTCCAGATCAAGGCCCTGGAGGAAGAACTCGGGGTGCAACTGTTCGAGCGCACCAACCGGGGCGTGGTCATGACGCCGGCCTCGCAGACCTACTACGTGGAAGTGCGTGCGGTGCTCGCGCGGCTGGAACACGCGCGCATCCTGGCGCAGCGCAGCGCGCGCGGCGACACCGGCTCGCTGGCGGTGGGCTTCGTGTCGATCGCCAACGTCACCATGCTGCCCCAGACCCTCAAGCTCTGCCGCGAGCGCTACCCCGGCATCGAGCTGCACCTGTCGGAAGAGACGCTGGACATGCAGGTGCCCAACCTCAAGACCAACAAGATCGACATTGGCATCGCGCCCGGGCCGATCAACGAGCCCGGCCTGTCGTTCCAGCCGCTGTTCGACGAGCGCCTGGTGCTGGCCTTGCCCGACAGCATGAAGGAGGCGCACATGAAGAGCCCGAGCATGAAGCTCTTCAAGCACCAGCCCTTCGTGCTGTTCGGCCGCCCGATGGCGCCCGGCCTGTACGACGCGGTGCAGGACTACTGCGCGCGCGCCGGCTTCACGCCCGAGATCGTGCAATACGCGCGCCAGATGCAGACCATCATCTCCATCGTGTCCACCGGCCTGTGCATCTCGCTCATTCCGTCCTCGCTCTCGCAGCTGCAGCGCCCGGGCGTGGCCTACGTGGTGCCGAAGGAGCCCAGCCCGATCGTGCGCATGGGCCTGCTCTACCGCACGCAGGATCGCAACCCGGCGGTGAAGAACTTCATCGACATCGCGGCCGAGGCGTCCCGCTCGTGGAAGAAGCGGCGCCCGCCCGCCCTGCGCTGATGGCCGTTCAAATCCCTCGCATGCCGGTCGCGGCAGCGAAACGCGCCAGCGTCCAGCCGCTGCCGAGCAACAACATGCGCGTGTGCAGCGCGTCCATCACCTCGGGCGCCACCTCCGGCCCGAGGTAGGTCAGGGTCTTGTCCTGCAGGCGCACGCAGCCCAGCTCATGATCACGCGCCAGCGAACGCCACAGCGCGTGCGCACCCGGCGACTGGCGCGCGCCGGTCACCAGACACAGGCCCGCGCCCAGGCCCCAACGGTAGATGGCGCTCGCCAGGCCGCGCCGCTGGTAGGCCTCGCCGTAGCTGGAATGGGGGGCGCGCACCACGCGGTCGGCCGCGCGGTTGACTTCGATGAGGCGGTTGAACACCGTGTAGCCCGCCAGCCGTCGGTGCCGGACGTCTTCCACATACACATAGAACTCGCCATCGGCCTCGCGGTAGCGCACCACGAGGTCCGGATCGTTCAGCGGGATGGCGGGAATGCCATGCAGGCGATCACCGGGCTGGTGGATGCGGTCGTAGATTGAACCGAAGGCGTCCTCCATGGGCTGGCTGGGACGCTCCACGTCGATGCGCAGCTCCGTGCACCGGCGCCACCAAGCAGGTGGCGCGAACGACCAGGAAGGTGGAGGCGAAAGGGTGAGAACCATGGACGGAAAACTCCAGACGTGCAGGCACGGCCGCGCGCGAGCGCGGGCGTGGAACGGCCTTGGCGAAGAGGGCCGGGCGGCAGGTGCGTGGAGGGAGTGGACTCGGGCCGCGGGCTAGCCGCAGGCCTCGATGCGCCGGAGGCGTTGACCTGTCACGCTCAGGTCAACGCGAAACGAATGTGCGGCCAGAGGCCCACGGGCATGGCGACGCGGCCGACGAGGGCATCGGCGATGAAGAACGGGCGCGCGCGCACCCACGCCATCACCAAGGTGGCGCGGGCTTGTGTGAAGAGGCGCACCCGACATGAAGAAACAAACGCTCCGCTGGACGACTGATGGTTGTCAACGCGGGATGTTAGGGGCGCACCCATATCGCACGCGGGAGGTGCGGTATTGCGTTCAGGCGGTTTCTGCGGCCGCCGCGACAGGCGCATCAGGCACACCGACCAACAACTGGCTCAGGTGCGCCGGCACATCGTTGTCGAAGCTCATGAGCGCATCGCTGGGCTGCGCGGCGGCGGCGGCCTGCAGCAGGTCGCGCACGGCCGCTTGTTGCCCTGCGTCGGCCGGGTGGCCGAGCCGCGCCTCCACTGCGCAGAGCACCGCCTCCCGCAGCCGCTCAGAGCCGAGCACGTGCCAGGCGTAGTCGATCTCGTACCGGTCCACCGCGTTCTTCAGGCTTTCGCCATCCAGCCGGGCCTCTTCGGCCACATGCGCCAGCGTGCGGGTCACCAGGCCTTGGGTGAAGCGGCTCAACAGGTCGTCATCGCGCGCAGGCGCCGGGGTCACAACAGGCATCGGATCTCCAGAGGGGAATGGGGGGCTGGTTTCGCGCCGACCGCGTGGAAAGGCCGAGCCCGGAAATGGAAAAGCCCATCGCGAGGGATGGGCTTTGCGATATCTGATTGATTCTGTTGAATTTTTTCAGATCAGAGAGGCCTTGAGTGTAGCACCCTGGGCTCAGTCGTCCCGATCCCAGGCCTGCATCAGGTCGGGCGGGATCATGTGCGCCACTTCCGCGAAACGCCGGCCCCACATGCGATCCGCCTGCTTCAGCAGGATGGTGACAGGGCTGCTCGGTTCATGGCGTTCGACCCAATGCCGGATGTGACGCAGCAAGGCCCGGATCTGCTCGCGCTCCTGCACGATGTGCGCATGGGTCGCCCCTGCGGCGGGCAAGGCAAGCGATGCCGACCACCCGGCCTCACCAGGATCACCCAGCGGCGGTGACGCGCCGACGAGCGGGGCCGGGAGGCTCGGCCGCAGGCCATCCAATTCGACATCCTCGACCTGCAGCTTTTCGGCGCGCACGGGCACCTCGGCGAAGGCGGCCAGACAGCCCAGCAGGTGCATGAGTGGGCCAAGGTTGGGCGCATCGTCGCCGAGAGCGCCCTGGCTCCAATGGTCGATGCCCAGCACCGCATTGCCGCAAGCCAGCAAGGCCCGCAGGGCGCCGTCGCCCTTGACATGCAGATCCGCCAGCTGCCGCCTGACCCCTTCGGGCTCCGGAGCGTAAGGCGGGCGAGGCACGGCGAAGGCACGTTCCACATCGCGCACCGTCAAACGGAACGCGGTACCCCCGCTCACCACCACGTCGCGCACATCCCCCAGCAGGCCATCCGGGTCGCAGAGTGCCGCCAGGGCGTTGGCCCGCACGGCGGGATCGGGCACGCCATCCAGCACCACCTGCGGATGGACCTGTTCAGGGTAGGCCTGCAACACCGACTGCAAGGTGAGCAGGCCCTCCAGCAGACCCGCAGCGCCCGCCAGGCGGCAGCGCGCGCGCGTGAACCACACCAGAACAGCGATGTCCTTGCTGCGCACCAGCAGGCGGCGCGCATCGCGCTCGACCTCGGCCCAGTCGGGCGCCTCGGGCCGGGATGAAAAGCTCCCGTACTGCACCTCGCTCTGAGGCGCCAGGCGCGCCTGCAGCACGGCGTGATCCGCGTCGTACTCCAGGCTTTCGCCGCAGGGCGCGATCTCGCTCACGGGTGCAAGCAGTTCCGTGGACACGCCGGGTTTGACCGCCAGCGGGTCCGGGGAGATGCCCACCAGGGCGGCCAACAATTGTCTGAGAGGGTTCATGTGCAGCAGCTTTCGGGTTCGAACACCATGCCGGTCACGGGCCCGCGCGAGGTTCCCTCTCCCGCCATCCAGGTCGACCAGCCCAGTTGCGTGCCGTCACCCAGTCGCGACCGGGGCGCGGCGGTCCTGTCGATCAACAACTCCACGTCCCACACATACTCGAAACCGATGAAGGAGCGCACGATCTCGACCAGGGCCGGCAGGTCCCGCCCCGTGGCAGCGCCCTGCGGCGTGAGCCGCAGGTACCCGTCAAGATCCAGCGGGCCCATCACGAGGCGAAACCGGCTTTGCCGATCGGGAACCACCTCTCCGAGCATCGCCCCTTCACCCAGCACGCTCGAGAGCCTTGGCTGGCCCAGCACGCACCGGTCCTGCGGTTCTATCGGCATCCACTGCAGCATGTATTCGCGCAGTTGCACCACCACGCCGAAGAAGCGGGACAGAGTGCTGACCAGGCCGTCGGGGTTGCGCGCAGACCGCACCCGGTGCGCGCTGCTGGCCCAACGCGCGTGCGGCGCCAGGGCGCTGCCCTGCACTTCGGATGGCTCGTCGCCCGTCAAGCGCGCGATGTAGGCGCTGAAAGTCTCCTCTCCCGCACGGTCCAGGCCCGCGGCACTCTGGCTTTGCGACCAGGCGCGGTAGAGGTGCGTGAACGCGCGATGATGGAACAGATCGAGAAAATCGGCCAGCGCGCTGTCGCGCCGCGCTTCCACCCGTTCGCGGACCAGCTCGGTGCAGTGGATAGGCAAGGCCCCATTCGGCCCCAGCGTGCCCAGCCCGAACAGCTTGATGTGGGCGCGCAACAGCCAGGCACCACGGATGCGCTGATCACGCATTGTCAGACTGGCAAACACCCATGCGCGCTCAATGGCCAGTTCGACCATATGGCCAAAATCATTGACACCTGCGGCACCGGTGGGCAAATGGGCCAATGCCATCGCCAGATCCCTCTCAACCTGCGCGATATCCAGGCTGTAGTGCGTGGCCAAGCGATGAAAATCGCCATTGGGCGCCTGCCAGAGTTGGTGCAGCCAATGCACCACTTCTACATAGGGATTGCCTCTCAGCTTGGCCAAGACGGTGGCGGACTCGATGGCTCGAAACAGGTCGACATTGAGTTTGCCAAACAGTGTGCGGCGAGGAATGCTCAAGACACTCTCCCGCAATGACCGCCACCGTCGGCCATGAATTGCACATGGCCTATACAAGTCAGCAAATTCATGCCGATCGCCCTCCTGACTGTTGTTTTTCGTAGAGCTGCGAATGCTCGATTGCGAGCCACAACTTAACAACTGTCATTTCTGACAGGATTGACGCCGCAGTCATTTTTTGCATCAATCAATGCCTGCAGCTCGATCCCAAAAAATGTCAATTCATGACCAAAACATGCATTTCGTTTCGAATCGAATTGGAGAGACGTCGAACGAAGGCTGAAAATTTTTTTCAGAGTGTCTGGATGCCGCAACGATGCCTGCACTCAATGCGCGTGTGTTGAACACAGAACCTGCACCTGAAGCCCATCAAAAGCATCTCAGGCGATCGCTCGACGAGATTGGTGCGCGGTGTGCACTGAATCTGGAGCTTGGGTTTGAAGGGGGGGGGGTTGAGCAGCGCGCTTTCCGTCGGCTGTTCGATCGAATCGTGCGCGCTATCGGGGCAATTGCGCCCGGCACGGCCTTGCCACAGCAATGCCAAGGCGTGCTCTGCGCAGTTGATAAGGCAACAAGGCAGAAGTGCCTAATTCGAACCTAAAAGCAAAACGCCCCAGAACCCTGACGGGTGCTGAGGCGTTGAATCTTGGTGGCCTGGGGCGGAATCGAACCACCGACACGCGGATTTTCAATCCGCTGCTCTACCAACTGAGCTACCGGGCCTTTGGAAGAAGCGAGATTGTAGCAGCTTCCGGCACCTGGTTTTTCCGCCGCTGGGCGCTCAGAGCGCGTTGCGCTTGCTGCGCGCCAAGTCCACGCCGAGTTGCTTGAGCTTGCGGTACAAGTGGGTGCGCTCCAGGCCTGTCTTTTCGGCCACGCGGGTCATGGAGCCGGACTCTTTGGCGAGGTGGTACTCGAAGTAGGCCTTTTCGAAATCGTCCCGCGCTTCGCGCAGCGGGCCATCGAGGTTGAACGACTGCAGCGACTGCGGGCCCAGGTCCATCATTGCCGGCTCGGGCAAAGCGCTGCCACTGACGGTGGCCTCCACCGCGATGTCGGTCGATGACAGCACGCCCCCTCCCATGCGCAGGGCGGACACGACAGGGCCATTGGGCTTGGCGGGAGCTTTGTTGAGCCCCTGGTCCACCGCCTTGAGCAGCTTGGCCATGGTGATGGGCTTTTCGAGAAAAGCGGTGGCACCGATGCGCGTGGCCTCGACGGCGGTGTCGATGGTGGCGTGGCCGCTCATCATGATCACGGGCATGGAGAGCAGGCCACCGCTGGCCCACTCCTTGAGCAGGGTCACGCCGTCCGTGTCGGGCATCCAGATGTCGAGCAACACCAGGTCGGGGCGCAACTGGGCGCGCACAGCGCGGGCCTGTGCGGCGTTTTCAGCGAGTTCGACCGTATGGCCTTCGTCGTTGAGGATCTCCGAGAGCAGGTCTCGAATCCCCAGTTCATCGTCTACGACCAGAATAGTTGCCATGGCGCGGTGTGTGTCCCTCGGAACGTGTTGTCAATTTGCAACTGCGAATGATAACGACACTTGCGCGCCGATCACCTTGCCTTCGGTCATGCGGTTGCTCAGATCCACGCGGCCGCCGTGTTCATCCATGATTTTCTTGACCACCGCAAGGCCCAGGCCGGTGCCCTTGACTTTGGTGGTGACGTAAGGCTCGAACGCCCGCTTGAGAATGTGTTCGGCAAAACCCGGGCCTTCGTCGAGCACCGACAGGCGCACCCACTGGCCGGAGTCGGAGCGCCGGGTGCGCAGCAGCACCTGGGCGTCGGGCACGCCGGCCATGGCGTCCTGCGCGTTCTGCACCAGGTTGTGCAAGGTCTGCCTCACCTGCTGCGGGTCGGCCATGGCCTTGGGCAGGTCGTCGGCGAGTTCCAGGCGCACCGGCACGGCGGCGTTGTCGTACAGCACGACGATGTCGCGCACCAGGGCGTTGAGGTCGACCGGCATGAGTTGCGCGGCGGGCAGGCGCGCGTAGTCGCGGAATTCGTTGACCAGGCGCTTCATCGCATCGACCTGGTCGACGATGGTTTTCACCGACTTGTTGAGAATGGCCTGTTCTGGCGGCTGTACCTTGCCGTCGAGTTTCATGGCCAGCCGCTCGGCCGAGAGCTGGATGGGCGTGAGCGGGTTCTTGATTTCGTGCGCGAGGCGGCGCGCGACCTCGCCCCAGGCCTTGGCGCGCTGGGCGGACACCATTTCCGAAACGTCGTCGAACACCAGCAGGCGTTCGTTGTTGGGCAACAGGGCGCCGCGCGCGATGAGGGTGATGCCTTCGTCGAAGGGTGTGGTGCCGTCCGCGCTGAGCTCGAAGGACTGCTGCCAGTAGCCGCCTTCGTGTTGCGCCTGGTCGGACAGGAAGCGCTCGAATTGCTGCAGCACGCCGCCGCCAAAGGTCTCCAGTCCCGGCACCTCGGCCAATGGCCGGCCCATGTGCACGGCCAGCGGCGTGTGCAGGATGCGCGCCGCGCCGGGGTTGACGCTGCGCACACGGCCCTCCTCGTCGAGCACGACGACACCGGCGGTGAGGTTGTCCAGGATCGTCTGCAGGTTGTCGCGCGCAGCGTCCACCTGCTCCATGCTTTGCTGCACAGCAGCGCGCGCGTCCGAGAGGTCTTGCGTCATGTGCGCGAAGGTGCGCGTGAGGCTCGCGAGCTCGTCGCGCGAGGTCAGCGCGGTCTTGGGCGCGAGGTTGCCGGCGGCCACTTCGCGCATGCCCTCGGCGAGCACGAGCAGCGGGCGCACCAGCTGGTTGCCCAGCAGCACGGCCAGCAGCACGGCGCCGAACACGGCGAGGAACAGCGCCAGCGTGAGCGTGCCGATGTACATGCGGCGCAGGCCTTCTCGGGTGAGCGCGCGCTCCTGGTACTCGCGGTTGGCGACCTGCACGGCCAGCGCGTCCGTCACCAGCGCACCGGGCAGCGGTGCCACCACCTGCAGGTAACGCGGCTCGGCGTTGAAACCGAAGTTGGGTGGGCTCACCAGGGCCAGCACTTTGATGCGCGGTTGGCTCGCCGCGATCAGGGCCTCGATCTCGCCGCTGCCGTCCTCCTCCAGGCCTTCGATCTGGGCCACGACGCGGGCGTTGCGGGCGCTGCGCAGCTGGGCTGGCGTGGGGCGCTCGGGGTTGATGTCGAAACGCGAGCTGCCCGAGCTGCCCAGGGCCTGGCCGTTGGCGCTCCAGAGCACAAGGTCGGTCACGCCGAGCTGTTCGCGCACGCGCTCCAGCGCCAGCACGGCCGACGGGTTGGGCACGCGCGAGAGGCCCTCGGCGGCCACGCGGGTCTTGCTGCTGAGGTCGGCGGTCAAGGTGTCGAGCGTGGTGCGCCCGAGATTGAGGCCGGCGACCAGCGCGGATTCCACGCGCACGTCGAACCAGCTCTCGATGGAGCGCGAGACGAACTGGTAGGACACGGTGTAGATCAGCAAACCCGGCAGGATGCCGACCAGGCCGATGATGGCGGCGAGCTTGATCAGCAGCCGGCTGCCGAACTTGCCGCGTTTCAGGCGCAGGGTCAGGCGCAGGGCCAGCCACAGGATGACGAGCAGCAGGAAGGCCGCCACCGCCACGTTGATGCCGACCAGCCAGTTGAAGTTCTGCTCGTAGAACGCGCGGTTGTTGGTGGCCAGGGTGAGCAGGAACAGCAGCACCATGCCCACGCCGGTCATGAACACCAGCCCGGCGCCGATGGCCCAGCGCACAGCGGCGGGCTTGGTCTTGGGGGCGGTGGTGTGGACCGGGGTCACGATGGGGTCCTGGCCGCGCGGGCCGTGCACGCTGGGCATGGCCGCTAGCGCGTGGGCTCGCGCACGCTGGGTTCGCCGGTGAGCTCGACGGCGTGCACGCCGCCGGCCGTGTGGTCCGGGGCCTTGTCGGCCTCCGCCCGCCCGGGCACCGGCAGGGTCTGGCGGACTTCCACGGTCCATTCGGGCTGGTTGGCCATGCCGATCTGGAACGGCCGGGGCAGCAAGGTCAGATCCAGCCGGAACGAGAACTCGACCTCATGCTCGGCATCGGGTTCGAGCCGTGCCGCGTCGGCCAGCTTCCAGCGGGCCACGCGGCCCACGCCGGCCAGCGCCTCGTTGAGGGAGTCGAAGTTCTGGTGCAGGGCGTACTGCAGGCCGGCCCCGCCGGAGGCGGCGGCGGTCTCGTTGGACAGGCTCACGCGCCAGCGCCGTGTGAGCGGCTGGTACGCCAGGCGCAGCGTGCGCGTGGCACTCGCCACGCGTTTGTCGGTCCAGTACCAGCGGGCACGGTAAACGTCGGCGTGCCACACGAAATAGAGGGGAACAGCCTTGTACAGGGCGTCTTCGACCACCGGCGCGGGCTGGAGCTCCATGCGGGCCGAGAGGAACAGCGCTTCGGGGGTGCGCTGCAGGCCGAGTTGCTCCACCAGCGGGGCCTGGGCGTGCACGGGCCAGAACGCCAGCAGCGACAGCGCCAGCCCCAGCACAAACCCACGCCATCGGTTCATGGCGCGGGCCCGGCGGGTGGCGATGGGCGGTCGGTCAAGGCAGGGCCTTGTCGATGCGGGCATAGAAGAAACCGTCGTATCCACCCGGAGGATTGTCGTTGAACTCCCCCGACGGGGCGGCCGAACCGGGCAGCAAATGCCCCGGCGAAGGCCGATGAAGCGCGTCGGTGTGGCGCACAAGGAACGACTTGACCTGCCCGTCGCCTTCGGCGCGGAACACCGAGCAGGTGGCGTAGACCAGCCGGCCGCCGGGTTTGAGCAGCGGCCAGAGGGCTTCGAGCAGGCCGCGCTGCGTGGCCACCAGCGCATCCACGTCGCTGGCGCGGCGCAGCCAGCGCACGTCCGGATGGCGCCGCACGATGCCCGAGGCGGTGCAGGGCGCGTCGAGCAGGATGGCGTCGAACGGCTGGCCGTCCCACCAGGCGGCGGGTTGTGCGGCATCGGCGCTGCGCACCGTGGCCCGCAGGCCCAGGCGCTGCAAGGTGTCTTCGATGCGCTCGCAGCGGCGCGGGTCCACGTCGAGCGCGAGCAGGTTCAGGTCGGCGCGTTCGAGCAAATGGGCGGTCTTGCCGCCGGGGGCGGCGCAGGCGTCGAGCACGCGGTCGGCGGCGGTCCAGGCCCGGCCTTCGAGCAACTGGTCGGCCGCCATCTGGGCAGCGGCGTCCTGCACCGAACAATGGCCCTGGGCAAAACCAGGCAGGCGCTCGACCGGCTGCGGGGCGTCCAGCACCAGGCCATCGCTGCCCGTGGGGGTGGCGGTGAGGCCGATGGCTTCCAGGGCCTGCTGGTAGGCGGTGCGCTCCACGCGGCGGCGGTTCACGCGCAACGCCATGGGGCCGGGCTGGTTGTTGGCCTCCAGGATGGCGCGCCAGTGCTCGGGGTGGTCGCGCTGCAGGCGCTCGATCCACCACAGCGGGTGGTTCCAGCGCGCGACCGGGTCGGCCGCCACGTGCGCCAGCAGCGCCTCGCGCTCGCGCAGGAAGCGGCGCAGGCAGGCGTTGACGAACGCCGCCTGGCGCTCGGTGCGGCGGTCCTGGCGGGCGGCCTCCACCGCCTGGTTCACCACCGTGTGCGCCGGGTAGCGCGGTGCGTGTCCGTCGGTCGCGTCCAGCAGCAAGGCCACTGCGCTGCACATCAAGGCCTGCACGGGCGGCGCCGGCTTGCGTTGCACCAGTTGGCTCACCAGGGCGCGCACCGTTCCCAGGTGGCGCAAGACGTGGAAAGTGAGCGCCTGCACGCCAGGTCGCAGTGCGAGCACCAGCTCGGGCAGCACCTCGCTCAGCGAACGCCCCTGCTCGACCGCGAGCACACAGCCCGCGGTGTGGCGCAACTGGGTGGCCAGGGTCGGACCCTGGGGGCTGGGAGCGATGGAGGTCGGGGAGGCCGGAGCGGTCAAGGCGGGTTCCGTGGCAAGCGCAGACAAAGCGAAGACCGCGAGTGTCACACAGCGCGGGACGGGGTGGCGGGTTCGTCCTCTCTCAGCAGGGGCAGCGGGCCCATGTCGCGGCCGTAGATGCGGCGGATGCGTCGGGCCAGCGGCGGGTGCGAGTCAAGCCAGTGCTCGGCCTTGCCCCCCGCGTTCGCCACCAGCAGCATGTGCTGCACCATCGAGCCCACCTGGCGCGGCACCACGCCTTCGCGCTGCTGGCTCAGCACCTTGCGCAGCACGCCACCCAGGCCGTCGCGGCTGCGCGTCCATTGCACGGCGCGCGCGTCGGCCAGGTACTCGCGCTGGCGCGAGACGGCGGCCTGCAACGCGTGGCCGGCGAGCCAGCCCAGCCAGCCTGCGGCCATGATGGCGAGACCGATCAGGGCCGTGATCCAGCGGCGGTCCCGGCTGTCGGGCTCGGCCAGGTCCTGGCCCATGCGAAACAGCATCTCCAGCCCGAACACCATGCCGACCAGCCGCATGTTCAGGCGCGTATCGCCTTCACCGATGTGGCTGAACTCGTGCGCCACCAGGCCCTGCAGTTCGTCTCGGGTCAGGTGGTCGAGCGCGCCCTGGGTCACGGCCACCACCGCGTCGTTCTCGTCCCAGCCGGCCGCGAAGGCGTTGATGCCCTGGTCGCGCGCCAGCACCATGGCCTGTGGCCGCTTCAGACCCGATGAAATCGCCATTTCGTCGACGATGTTGCAGAAGCGCTGCTCATCAAGATCGCCCGAGGGCTGCGCGGGCCGCGCCCCCATCTGCTCGGCCAGGCGCGCCCCGCCGCCATCGGCCAGGCGGGAGGTCTCCACCCACCAGCCCCCCAGGACGAAGAGCAGCGTGACCCCGGTGTTGACCGAGAAGAAATAGCGGGGGAAGCGCAGCTCGCCGGGCATCCAGAACCCCCAGCTCAGGCCCCAGGCCAGGGCCAGCGCGGCGTTGACCGCCACCAGCAGCAACAGCACGGTGAGGCCGAACGCGAACAGCAGGCGCCGGGTCTCGCCCCGGGCGTCGCGCTGGAATTCGAAGAAGCGCATTACAGCTGGATGCGCAAGGTCTCGCGTTCGGCTTCGTTCGTGGTGGACGCCAGCATGGCCAAGGGCTGGAAGCCGAACAGCCGCGCGATGAGCAGCGTGGGGAATTGGGCGGCGGCGTCGTTGAATTCGAGCACGTGGTCGTTGTAGGCCTGGCGCGCGAAGCCGACGCGGTTCTCGGTGCTGGTGAGCTCCTCGCTGAGTTCGCGCATGTTCTGGTCGGCCTTGAGATCGGGGTAGTCCTCGACCACCGCGAACAGCTTGCCCAGTGCGCCGCCCAGGGCCTGTTCGGCCCCGGCCAGGGCACCGAGTGCACCGGCGTTGAGCGGGCTGCCGGCTGCCGTCTGCTCGGCCGTGCGCGCCTGGTTGCGCGCTGCGATCACCGCCTCCAGCGTCTGGGCTTCGTGGGCCAGGTAGCGGCGCGCCACCTCCACCAGGTTGGGGATCAGGTCGTAGCGGCGCTTGAGCTGCACGTCGATCTGGCCAAACGCGTTGGCGATCGCGTTTTTCAGGCGCACCAGCCGGTTGTAGGCGCCCACGGCCCAGAAGAACACCACCAGGCCCACGGCCAGGAAAACCCACAGCGAGACGGACATGTTCGGAACTCCTTGTTGTTGGTGTGACCCCCTGCCCTGCGGCAGGCGCGGCCAATATACCCTGCAGGGCACCGCCGGTGCTGGCGCGCGCACCATGAAAAAAGCCCCCGGTCGGATGACCGGGGGCTTCTCAAGAACGAGTGGCGCTGTGCGCCACGAGGGCAGGCCCTCTTATTCCGCTTCGTTGGTGCTCGATGCGTCGGCTTGATCGGCCTGGTCGGCGGCCAGCGAGATCGCGTCGGCTTCGGCGATGGCACGGCGTTCTTCGTCGTCCATCTTCTCCTTGACCTTGCGCGCCTCGTGGTAGGCCATGCCGGTACCGGCCGGGATCAGGCGACCCACGATCACGTTTTCCTTCAGGCCACGCAGCTCGTCGCGCTTGCCCATGATGGCCGCTTCGGTCAGCACGCGCGTGGTTTCCTGGAAGGAAGCCGCCGAGATGAACGAGTCGGTGGACAGCGAGGCCTTCGTGATACCCAGCAGGATGTTGCTGTAGGTCGCCGGGATCTTGCCATCGGCGCGCAGGGCGTCGTTGGTGTTGAGGATCTCCGAACGCTCCACCTGCTCCCCTGCGATGTAGCTCGAATCGCCCACGGACTCGACCACGACACGGCGCAGCATCTGGCGAACGATCACCTCGATGTGCTTGTCGTTGATCTTCACGCCCTGCAGGCGGTAGACGTCCTGCACTTCGTCGACGATGTAGCGGGCCAGCTCTTCCATACCCAGCAGGCGCAGGATGTCTTGCGGATCGGCCGGGCCGTCCACCACGCTCTCGCCCTTGTTGACCACCTGGCCTTCGTGCACCAGGATGTTCTTCTCTTTGGGGATGAGGTCGTCCCACACCTTGCCTTCGGGATCGGTGATCTGCAGGCGAACCTTGCCCTTGGTCTCCTTGCCGAACGACACGGTGCCGGTCATCTCGGCCAGCATGCCCTTGTCCTTCGGGCTGCGGGCTTCGAACAGCTCGGCCACCCGCGGCAGACCGCCGGTGATGTCTCGCGTCTTCTGGCCTTCGACCGGGATGCGCGCCAGCACTTCGCCGGGGCCCACATCCTGACCATCGCGCACCTGGATCAGCGAACCGATCTGGAAGCCGATGGTCACCGAGTGGTCGGTGCCGGGGATCTTCACCTCGTTGCCCGAGCCGTCGATCAGCTTGACCTGCGGACGGACCACCTTGGCCACGCCGCGGCGCTTCGGATCGATCACCACCAGGGTGGACAGGCCGGTGACATCGTCCACCTGCTTGGCCACGGTGAGGCCTTCCTCGACGTTCTCGAACTTCACCTGACCGGCGAATTCCGTGATGATCGGGCGCGTCAGCGGATCCCAGTTGGCCAGGATCGCACCGGCCTTGATGGTCTGGTCGGCCTTGACCGACAGGATCGCACCGTACGGCACCTTGTGGCGCTCGCGCTCACGGCCGTGTTCGTCGTGGATGACGATCTCACCCGAACGTGCGATCACGACCAGCTCACCCTTGGTGTTGGTCACGTAGCGCATGGTGGCGTTGAAGCCGATCACGCCGCTGGACTTGGCTTCCACGCTGGAGGCCACCGCCGCGCGCGACGCCGCACCACCGATGTGGAAGGTGCGCATGGTCAGCTGCGTGCCGGGTTCACCGATCGACTGCGCGGCAATCACGCCGACCGCTTCGCCGATGTTGACCAGGCCACCGCGACCCAGGTCGCGGCCGTAGCACTTGGCGCAGATGCCGAAGCGGGTTTCGCAGGTCAGTGCGGTGCGCACCTTCACTTCGTCCACCGCAGCGGCTTCGAGCACGTCGAGCAGGTCTTCGTCGAGCATCTCGCCGGCGGGCACCAGCATCTGGCGCGTTTCCGGGTGGATCACTTCCTCGGCCGTGGTGCGGCCCAGGATTCGGTCGCGCAGCGACTCGATCACTTCACCACCCTCGACGATGGCGCGCATCAGCGTGCCATTGGACGTGCCGCAGTCCTGCTGGTTGACCACCAGATCCTGCGTCACATCCACCAGACGGCGGGTGAGGTAACCGGAGTTGGCCGTCTTCAGCGCCGTGTCGGCCAGACCCTTTCGGGCACCGTGGGTGGAGATGAAGTACTGCAACACGTTGAGGCCTTCACGGAAGTTCGCCGTGATGGGGGTCTCAATGATCGAGCCGTCAGGCTTGGCCATCAGGCCGCGCATGCCGGCCAGCTGGCGGATCTGCGCCGCGGAACCGCGGGCGCCCGAGTCGGCCATCATGTAGATGGAGTTGAACGACTCCTGGTCCACTTCCTTGCCGCTGCGGTCGGTGGTCTTCTGCTTGGCCAGCTGGGCCATCATGACCTTGGAGATCTCGTCACCGGCCTTGCCCCAGATGTCCACCACCTTGTTGTAGCGCTCGCCGGCGGTCACCAGACCGGAGGCGTACTGCTGGGCGATTTCCTTCACCTCGTTTTCGGCGCGGTCGATGATGGCCGGCTTCTCCTTGGGCACCAGCATGTCGTCCACGGCGATCGAGATGCCGGCGCGTGTGGCCAGACGGAAACCGTTCTGGAGCAGCTTGTCGGCGAACACGACGGTTTCCTTCAGACCGCACTTGCGGAACGAGGTGTTGATCAGGCGCGAGATTTCCTTCTTCTTCAGCGCCTTGTTCAGCACCTCGAAGGGCAGGCCACGTGGCAGGATCTCGGACAGCAGTGCACGACCCACCGTGGTGTCCACCAGCGAGGTGGAGGCCACGAACTCGCCACTGGCCTTGTCCAGCGTGTGCTGGGTCAGGCGCACGGCAATCTTCGAGGTGATCTCGACCACACCGTTGTCCAGCGCGCGCTGCAGCTCGGCCAGGTCGGCGAAGTACATGCCTTCACCCTTGGCGTTGATGCGCTCGCGGGTGGCGTAGTACAGACCCAGCACCACGTCCTGCGACGGCACGATGGAGGGTTCGCCGTTGGCCGGGAACAGGATGTTGTTCGAGGCCAGCATCAGCGTGCGGGCTTCGAGCTGGGCTTCCACGGACAGCGGCACGTGAACGGCCATCTGGTCACCGTCGAAGTCGGCGTTGAAGGCCGCACAGACCAGCGGGTGCAGCTGGATCGCCTTGCCCTCGATCAGGATCGGCTCGAACGCCTGGATGCCCAGGCGGTGCAGCGTCGGTGCGCGGTTGAGCATCACCGGGTGTTCCTTGATCACCTCTTCCAGGATGTCCCACACCACCGGCGTGCCGGCTTCCACTTCCTTCTTCGCGGCCTTGATGGTGGTCGCGATGCCCATGGCTTCCAGGCGCGAGAAGATGAAAGGCTTGAACAGCTCGAGCGCCATCAGCTTGGGCAAGCCGCACTGGTGCAGCTTGAGCGTGGGGCCGACCACGATGACCGAACGGCCCGAGTAGTCGACGCGCTTGCCCAGCAAGTTCTGGCGGAAACGGCCGCTCTTGCCCTTGATCATGTCGGCCAGCGACTTGAGCGCGCGCTTGTTGGCGCCCGTCATGGCCTTGCCACGGCGGCCGTTGTCCAGCAGCGAATCGACGGCTTCCTGCAGCATGCGCTTCTCGTTGCGCGCGATGATCTCGGGCGCCTTGAGTTCGAGCAGGCGGCGCAGGCGGCTGTTGCGGTTGATGACGCGGCGGTACAGGTCGTTCAGGTCGGAGGTCGCGAAGCGGCCGCCGTCAAGCGGCACCAGCGGACGCAGGTCCGGCGGCAGCACGGGCAGCACGTCGAGCACCATCCACTCGGGCTTGATGCCGGACTTCTTGAAGGCTTCGAGCACCTTCAGGCGCTTGGCGTTCTTCTTGATCTTGAGTTCGGAACCGGTCAGGTCGTTGCGCAGCTTCTCGATCTCGATGTCGAGGTCGATCGCCTGCAGCAGTTCCTTGATGCCTTCGGCGCCCATCTTGGCGATGAATTCGTCGCCGAACTCCTTGCGCTTGGCGTCGTAGTCGTCCTCGCTCATGATCGCGAACTTCTTCAGCGGGGTCATACCCGGATCGACGATCACATACGCTTCGAAGTACAGCACGCGTTCGATGTCGCGCAGCGTCATGTCCAGGATCAGGCCCAGGCGCGACGGCAGCGACTTCAGGAACCAGATGTGGGCGCAGGGCGCGGCCAGGTCGATGTGACCCATGCGCTCGCGGCGCACCTTGGTCTGCGTGACTTCAACGCCGCACTTCTCGCAGATGACACCGCGGTGCTTGAGGCGCTTGTACTTGCCGCAAAGGCATTCGTAGTCCTTGATGGGGCCGAAGATCTTGGCGCAGAACAGGCCGTCGCGCTCGGGCTTGAACGTGCGGTAGTTGATGGTCTCGGGCTTCTTGACTTCACCGAAGGACCACGAGCGGATTTTTTCCGGCGAAGCCAGGCCGATGCGGATCGCATCGAAGTGCTCGTCGGGTGTGAACTGCTTGAACAGGTCGAGCAAAGATTTCATGGGTTGCTTTCCTTAAGTTCGGTGAATCAGGAACGTTCCAGCTCGATGTCGATACCGAGCGAGCGGATTTCCTTGACCAGCACGTTGAACGACTCGGGCATGCCCGCATCGATCGTGTGCTCGCCCTTGACGATGGATTCGTACACCTTGGTGCGGCCTTGCACGTCGTCGGACTTGACGGTGAGCATTTCCTGCAGGATGTACGAAGCGCCGTAGGCTTCCAGCGCCCACACTTCCATTTCGCCGAAGCGCTGGCCGCCGAACTGCGCCTTGCCGCCCAGCGGCTGCTGGGTCACGAGCGAGTACGGGCCGGTGGAACGGGCGTGCATCTTGTCGTCGACCAGGTGGTGCAGCTTCAGGAAGTGCATGTAGCCCACGGTGGTCTTGCGCTCGAAGGCGTCACCCGTGCGGCCGTCGTACAGCTGCGCCTGGGTGCGGGTCTCGGTCAGGCCCTTGAGTTGGGCGATGTCGTCCGGGTAGGCCAGCTTCAACATCGCGCGGATCTCGTCTTCCGAGGCACCGTCGAACACCGGGGTGGCGAACGGCACGCCGGTCTGCAGGTTCTCGGCCATCTCGATCACCTCGGCGTCGCTCAGCGCGGCCAGGGTTTCCTTCTTGCCGGCCGAGTTGTAGACGGTCTCGAGGAACTTGCGCAGCTCGGCCACCTTGGCCTCGGCTTGCAGCATGTCGCCGATGCGCTGGCCCAGGCCCTTGGCGGCCCAGCCCAGGTGGACCTCGAGCACCTGACCCACGTTCATGCGCGAAGGCACGCCCAGCGGGTTGAGCACGATGTCGGCGGGGGTGCCGTCGGCCATGTGCGGCATGTCTTCAACGGGCACGATCTTGGAGACCACGCCCTTGTTGCCGTGGCGGCCGGCCATCTTGTCACCCGGCTGCAGGCGGCGCTTGACGGCCAGGTAGACCTTGACCATCTTGAGCACGCCAGCAGGCAGCTCGTCGCCCTGCGTGAGCTTCTTGCGCTTCTCTTCGAACGCGAGGTCGAAGCTGTGGCGCGTCTGCTCCATCGAGTTCTTGATGGACTCGAGCTGGGCGGCCACGGTCTCGTCGGCTGGGCGGATGTCGAACCAGTGGTACTTCTCGACGTCGTCCAGGTAGGCCTTGTCGATGGTCGTGCCCTTGGACAGCTTCTTCGGGCCACCGTTGGCGATCTTGCCGGTCAGCAGCTTCTCGATCCGATCGAAGGCGTCGGCTTCCACGATGCGCAGCTGGTCGTTGAGGTCCAGGCGGAAGCGCTTGAGTTCGTCGTCGATGATCTGCTGGGCGCGCTTGTCGCGCGTGATGCCTTCGCGGGTGAACACCTGCACGTCGATCACGGTGCCCTGCGAGCCCTGGTCCACGCGCAGCGAGGTGTCCTTCACGTCGGAGGCCTTCTCACCGAAGATCGCGCGCAGCAGTTTCTCTTCGGGCGTCAGCGTGGTCTCGCCCTTGGGCGTGACCTTGCCCACCAGCACGTCGCCGGGCAGCACTTCGGCGCCCACGTAGATGATGCCGGAGTCGTCCAGGCGGTTGAGCTGCTGCTCGGCCAGGTTGGGGATGTCGCGGGTGATTTCTTCCGCGCCCAGCTTGGTGTCGCGCGCCATCACCACCAGTTCCTCGATGTGGATCGAGGTGTAGCGGTCGTCGGCGACCACGCGTTCGGAGATCAGGATCGAGTCTTCGAAGTTGTAGCCGTTCCAGGGCATGAACGCGATCAGCATGTTCTGCCCGATCGAAATCTCACCCAGGTCGGTCGAAGCGCCGTCGGCGATCACGTCACCCGAGGCCAGCTTGTCGCCCTTCTTGACGATGGGGCGCTGGTGGATGTTGGTGTTCTGGTTGGAGCGCTGGTACTTGATGAGGTTGTAGATGTCCACACCCACTTCACCGGCCACGGCTTCGGCGTCGTTCACGCGGATCACGATGCGGGTCGCGTCCACGTAGTCGACCACACCACCGCGCTTGGCGGTGACGACGGTGCCGGAGTCGATCGCGGCCACGCGCTCGATGCCGGTGCCCACCAGGGGCTTCTCGGGGCGCAGCACGGGCACGGCCTGGCGCGACATGTTGGCGCCCATCAGCGCGCGGTTCGCATCGTCGTGCTCGAGGAACGGCACCAGCGAAGCGGCCACGGAGACGATCTGCGCGGGCGACACGTCCATGTACTGGATGGTGTCGGCCGGCGTCAGGATCGATTCACCCTTTTCACGCGCGGAGATCAGGTCACCGGTCAGGCGGCCTTCGGCGTCGAGCGCGGCGTTGGCCTGGGCGATGACGTACTTGCCTTCCTCGATGGCCGACAGGTAGTCGATCTGGTTCGTCACCTTGCCATCGATCACGCGGCGGTACGGCGTTTCGATGAAGCCGTACTCGTTCAGGCGCGCGTACAGGGCCAGCGAGTTGATCAGGCCGATGTTCGGGCCTTCCGGCGTTTCGATCGGGCAGACGCGGCCGTAGTGGGTCACGTGCACGTCGCGCACCTCGAAGCCGGCGCGTTCGCGGGTCAGACCGCCCGGGCCCAGGGCCGAGACGCGGCGCTTGTGCGTGATCTCGGCGAGCGGGTTGGTCTGGTCCATGAACTGCGACAGCTGCGACGCACCGAAGAACTCCTTGAGCGCCGCGGAAATCGGCTTGGAGTTGATCAGGTCGTGCGGCATCAGCGGCTCTTGCTCGGCCTGGCCGAGGCGTTCCTTCACAGCCTTCTCGATGCGGGCCAGGCCGGTGCGGTACTGGTTCTCGGCCAGTTCGCCCACGCAGCGCACACGGCGGTTGCCCAGGTGATCGATGTCATCGACTTCGCCACGGCCGTTGCGCAGGTCCACCAGGATCTTGACCACGGCCAGGATATCGTCGTTGGACAGCACCATGGGGCCGGTGGATTCGTCGCGGCCCACGCGGGCGTTGAACTTCATGCGGCCCACGCGCGACAGGTCGTACGTGTCCGGGTTGTAGAACAGGCGGTGGAACAGGGCCTGCACAGCGTCTTCGGTCGGCGGCTCGCCGGGGCGCATCATGCGGTAGATGGCAACGCGCGCGGCGAACTCGTCGGCGGTTTCGTCGATGCGCAGGGTCTGCGAGATGTAGGCGCCCTGGTCGAGTTCGTTGGTGTACAGGCACTGCAGGTCCTGCACGCCGGCGGTGCGCAGCTTCTTCAGCAGCGCTTCGGTCAGCTCTTCGTTGGCCTTGGCGATGATCTCGCCAGTGTCGGTGTCCACGATGTTGCGCGCCACGACGCGGCCGATCATGAAATCTTCCGGCACGCTGATGTGCGTGGTGCCCGACTGCTCGAGTTCGCGGGTGTGGCGCACGGTGATGCGCTTGTCCTTGGCGACCACGACCTTGCCGCTCTTGTCGGTGATGTCGAAACGCGCCACTTCACCGCGCAGGCGCTCGGGCACGAAGGCCATCTGCGCGCCGCTGTCCATCAGGCGGAAGTGGTCGTTGACAAAGAAGTTGGCCAGGATGGCTTCCGGCGTCAGGCCGATGGCCTTGAGCAGGATGGTGACCGGCATCTTGCGGCGACGGTCGACGCGGAAGAACAGTACGTCCTTCGGGTCGAATTCGAAGTCGAGCCAGGAGCCGCGGTACGGAATGATGCGAGCGGAGAACAACAGCTTGCCCGAGCTGTGCGTCTTGCCCTTGTCGTGCTCGAAGAACACACCCGGCGAACGGTGCAACTGAGACACGATCACGCGCTCGGTGCCGTTGATGATGAAGGAGCCCTTCTCGGTCATCAGGGGCACTTCGCCCATGTAGACCTCTTGCTCCTTCACTTCCTTGATCACCTTGGATTGCGCGGTCGAGGACTCGCGGTCATAGATGATCAGCTGGACGCGAGCGCGCACGGCGGACGCGAAGGTCAGGCCGCGGGTCTGGCATTCGCGCACGTCGAACGCGGGCTTGGCCAGGTTGTACTCGACGAACTTCATCTCCACGAAACCGTTGTGGGAGACGATGGGGAAAGCGGCTTCGAACGCGGCCTGCAGACCTTCGTTGGTGCGTTTTTTCGGTGCGCTGTCGGCTTGCAGGAACGCGGTGTACGCGTCCTTCTGCATTTGCAGGAGGTAAGGAATCGCGAGGACGTTTTCGCGGGTACCAAAGCTCTTGCGGATGCGCTTGCGTTCGGTGTATGAGTATTTCGATGCTGAGGCCATGAGATCTCCGGGCTTGAGGTCTGCGGCGACTGTCTTGCCTACCAGGGACGGATTCCTGGTGGCTTTCTTGGTGGCTGGCCTCTACCAACCATTGGCGGACGGCCTGTGCATTGCACACAGGCCCGAACCAAGTCGTTTTCTGCAGTCGGGGTCAGAAAACACTGCTAAGAAGACTCGAAAAATCTGCTTAGCGGTGTTTCAACAAAACACTCAAAAGCCGTTTCGTGAGGCAGGCTTTTGGGTGTGCTCTGAAAGCACCAAAGGCTGGAGGCCCTTGTCGAGCACTCCAGCCCCTGAAACCGGGCGAATTACTTCAGCTCGGCCTTGGCGCCGGCTTCCACCAGCTTCTTGACAGCGGCTTCGGCGTCGGCCTTGGCGATCGCTTCCTTGACGTTCTTCGGTGCGCCGTCGACCAGGTCCTTGGCTTCCTTGAGGCCCAGGCCGGTGATTTCGCGCACAGCCTTGATGACGGAGACCTTGTTCGCGCCGGCTTCGACCAGCACGACGTTGAATTCGGTCTTCTCTTCAGCGGCTGCGGCAGCACCACCACCAGCACCGCCAGCAGCAGGAGCGGCCATGGCGGCAGCGCTCACACCAAACTTCTCTTCGATGGCTTTCACCAGCTCGTTGAGTTCCATGACCGTCATGCTGTCCAGCGCGGTCAAAAATGCGTCTTTATCGAATGCCATTTTGATTTCCTAACAATTGGTTTGAATGAAAGTGCCGCGCCACTCAGGCAGCAGCCGCTTCTTCGGCTGCCGGTGCGGCAGCGCCTTCGCCTTTTTTGGCCGCCAGCGCGCCCAGCACCACGGCCGTGCGCGAAATGGGCGACATCAGCAAGCCACACAGCTGCGCCAACAGAACTTCCTTCGAAGGAATGCTGGCAAGCGTCTTCACGCCGTTGACGTCCAGGGCCTTGCCTCCGTACACACCGCCGCGGATCACCAGCTTGTCGTTGGTTTTCGCGAAATCGGCCACCACCTTCGCGGCGGCCACAGCGTCTTCAGAGAAGCCATAGATCAGCGGGCCAGTCATCTGGTCAGCGGCCACTTCAAACGGGCTGCCAGCCACCGCACGGCGGGCCAGGGTGTTCTTCAACACACTCAGGCTCACACCATTGCTGCGGGCTGTCACGCGCAGTTTGTCCATGTTCGCGACCGTGATGCCACGGTATTCCGCCATCACGAGCGTTTGAGCTTTTGCGGCGAGGCTGGTCACTTCGGAAATGACCGCTTCTTTCTCACTGCGATTCAGACTCAAGGTCTACTCCTTAAATGTGCCCTCGGTCCTTCAAGACCTGGGGCACGCCTCATTGCAGCGATTCAACTGTTTCGGAACGGATTCCATCTGCAGCGGGATCGCCATCTGCGTTGGCTTGTCACAATTAAGCCGGCTTGCACCAGCACCAACGGTCTTGGATGGCCCCCGGGTCGGCTTTCGCCAGCCCGGGGCCCACCACACCCAGGCCCCGAAGGGCCCGAATTTCTTGCGATTACGCCGAGATGGACTGGGTGTCCACGCGGACGCCCACACCCATCGTCGACGACACCGCCACCTTGCGCAGGTACACACCCTTGCTGGTGGCGGGCTTGGCCTTGGTCAGCGCGTCGAGCAGTGCCACCAGGTTGCCCTGGAGCTTGTCGGCGTCGAACGAGCGGCGGCCGATCGTGCCGTGCACGATGCCGGCCTTGTCGACGCGGAACTGCACCTGGCCCGCCTTGGCGTTGCGCACGGCTTGTGCCACATCGGGCGTCACGGTGCCGACCTTGGGGTTGGGCATCAGGCCGCGCGGGCCCAGCACCTGACCCAGGGTACCGACGATGCGCATGGCGTCCGGCGAGGCGATGACCACGTCGAAGTTCATGTTGCCGGCCTTGATGTCGGCAGCGAGGTCGTCCATGCCGACGATGTCGGCACCGGCGGCCTTGGCTTCTTCAGCCTTGGCGCCTTGGGCGAACACGGCCACGCGCTTGGTCTTGCCGGTGCCGTTGGGCATCACGACGGCGCCACGCACCACCTGGTCCGACTTCTTGGCGTCCACGCCGAGCTGGATCGCCACGTCGATGGACTCATCGAACTTGGCGTTCGCGCATTCCTTGATGATCGCCAGGGCGTCGGTCAGGCTGTACAGCTTGTTGCTGTCGACCTTGCCTTCGAAGGCTTTCTGTTTTTTGGTCAGCTTGGCCATTTACACGCCCTCCACAATCACGCCCATCGAGCGGGCCGAACCGGCGATGGTGCGCACAGCGGCGTCCACATCGGCTGCGGTCATGTCCTTCATCTTGGTCTTGGCGATCTCTTCGAGCTGGGCCCGGGTGATCTTGCCGACCTTGTTCTTGTTGGGCACCGAGGAGCCCTTGTCGAGCTTGATGGCCTTCTTGATCAGGGTCGTCGCGGGCGGCGTCTTGATGATGAAGGTGAAGCTCTTGTCCGCGAAAGCCGTGATCACCACGGGCAGCGGCAGCCCGGGCTCGACGCCCTGGGTCTGGGCGTTGAACGCCTTGCAGAACTCCATGATGTTCAGGCCGCGCTGACCCAGCGCCGGACCGATCGGGGGGGAGGGGTTGGCCTTACCAGCTGGCACTTGCAGCTTGATGAAGCCGACGATTTTTTTCGCCATTTTTTAGCTCCTGCGAGTGCAGACGGTTGCCATCGAGACAACCTCCTCGCGGTTGGGGACCCGGGAAAGAAACAATGGCACAGGCGTCGGGCCGACCCGCCTGTGCCACGAAAAACTCAGGTCTTCTCGACCTGGCTGAATTCCAGCTCCACCGGCGTGGCGCGACCGAAGATGGTCACCGACACGCGCATCTTGTTTTTCTCGTAGTTGACTTCTTCGACGGTGCCGTTGAAGTCGGTGAACGGGCCTTCCTTGACGCGCACGTACTCGCCGACCACGAACTCGACCTTGTGGCGCGGCTTGTCGGTGCCTTCCTGCATCTGGTTGACGATCTTCTGAACGTCTTCCTCGGAAATCGGCGCCGGGCGGTTCTTCGCGCCACCCACGAAACCGGTCACCTTGTTGGTGTGCTTCACCAGGTGCCAGGTGTCGTCGTCCATCACCATTTCCACCAGCACGTAGCCGGGGAAGAACTTGCGCTCGGTGGTGCGCTTCTGGCCGTTCTTCATCTCCACCACTTCTTCGGTAGGGACCAGGATGCGGCCAAACTTGTCTTGCATGCCGGCGCGGTTGATGCGCTCGACGATGTTGCGCTCGGCCGCTTTTTCCATGCCGGAGTAGGCATGGACCACGTACCAGCGCATGCCTTCAGCGGCCACGGGACTGTGTTGTTCGGTCATCATTTCCTCCAGCCCAGGATCAGGTCGTAAAACAGCCATTCGACGGTCTTGTCGGTCAGCCACAGGAACAGGGCCATCACGAACACGAACGCGAACACATAGGCCGTCATCTGGATGGCCTCCTTGCGCGCCGGCCAGACCACCTTCTTGACCTCGCGCCAGGCGTCACGGCCGAAGGCGATCAGCTGCTTGCCCGACTCGGACACCGCAAACACCACCACAGCCGCGCCCAGCAGCACGATCAGCGCACCCCATTGCGCCAGCGCTCCGCGCGAGGACAGCAGGTAGAACGCCACGAACGAGCCCAGCAACAGCGCGATCGCCGCCGCCAGCTTGGCCTTGTCGGCGCCGGTGTGGACGGTTTGAACTTCGGAAGTGGCCATGAGGATCCAGACAATTCGTATCAAAAGGCGCGCCCAAAACCCGAAAGCTTGAGACACGCAAGCCCACCAGAGGTCTTCACGACTTCGGTGGGCTTGTTAACCACTCAACAGGGTGGATTCAGGTTCCTGGCTTCAGGTTCCGGCGACATCCTGTCGGGTGGCAGGGGCAGTAGGAATCGAACCTACAACCTTCGGTTTTGGAGACCGACGCTCTGCCAATTGAGCTATACCCCTACTGGCTTCTGCCCCACAAAGGGCTTTTCTTAAGCAATGATTTTTGCGACGACGCCGGCGCCGACGGTGCGGCCGCCTTCGCG
>NZ_JBMDKH010000022.1:0-98216 GCF_057809615.1 Hydrogenophaga sp. FG152
GCGAGCAGGGCCGGAGCAGTCGGATCCCGCCACTGGCCTGACGCGAGGTCTCCGCCAGAAACGCAACGCAACCAAAAAAACTCAAGCCGAAGAAGCCCCAGCCCGCAAGGCAGACTCGCGGAAGTCGCTGGGCGACTGCCCCGTGTGCTCGCGAAACACGCGGCTGAAGTGGGCCCCGTTGTTGAAGCCCCAGGAAAACGCGATCTCCGTGATCGTGCGGTGCGCCCGGGAGGGGTGTGCCAGCTCCCGCATGCAAGCCTGAACGCGCTGCCGCTGGATGTAGTGCGCCAGCGTATCGTCCTCCGCGCTGAACGCCTTGTGCAAATGCCGCTTGCTGCAATTCAGCGCCTGCGCGATGTGGTCCAAGGTCAAAGACGGATCGCGCAAATGCTGCCCGATGTGCTCACGAATGCGATCGCGAAACGCCTCCAGCTGCGTCGTGCCGTTCTCGCGCCCCGACAACTCCTGCAACGACAAACGCACCAGCTCCACGATCAGCTCACCCGCCCCCCGCGCCGCGTTCTCGCTCATCCCCGGCAGCTCCTGGTACGTCGTGCGCATCGTCTCCAGCGCCACCCGCGCAATCCCGCTCATGCCACCCACGTGCCGCGCCATCAATGGCTCCAGCCGCAAGCCGCGCTCCGCCAGCTGCTCCTTCGGCAGCATCACGATCAAATGCTCCACCCGCTCCGGGTTCGCGATCTCGTAGCTGCCCGTCGTGTCGTAGATCGCCCAGCCACCCGGCCGCACCCAGGCCTCGCGGTTGTGCTGCTGCACCCCCGCACTGCCCTGCCACGGCGCCACGATCTTCAGATAAGCCCGCTCGCTGCCCCGCGCCAGCTGCGGGCTGCGCAGCACCCGGTGCCGGTTCGCCTCCAGCTTGGTCAACACCACGTCGCCCGCGTGCGAGGCATGCATGTGGCCGTCGAAACCCACGTCGCCATACAGATCCGACTCCAGGCCCCCGAAATGCGTCCACACCCAGTCGCGCCAGATCGCCGCCCGCTCGCCCGGGGCGACGACATCGGTGGTCATGGTGGATGACGGGGTGGGGGCGGTCATGGGCCGGATTATCGGGCGCGGTCCGCCCGGGCGTGGCGGGCAAGGTCAAGGGTTAACCCGAATCGGCGTGCACATTCCGACAAGCAGGCAGTGCACGGCCAGCATAGCGTCGCGCCCCGGTTCTCCCTACGATGCGGCTTGGTCCACCACAACTCCAGGAGACACACCATGGCCCATCCCAATCGCCGTCTGGTCATTCAAAGCGCCGCCGCCACGGTGGGCGCCATGTCCTTCGCGCCCCAACTGCTCGCGCAACCCGCGCCTGTGCGCATCGGCTACTCCATGTCGCGCACCGGCCCGTGGACGGGCGGCGCCCAGGTCAGCCAGGAACCCAACTACCTGCTGTGGGCCGAACAGCAGAACGCCGCGGGCGGCCTCGACGTGAAGGGCGTGCGCCGCAAGATCGAACTCATCAGCAGCGACGACCGCAGCGACATGGAAACCGTCGTGCGCACCTACGAAAAACTCATGGGCAGCGACAAGGTCGACCTCGTCCTCCCGCCCTGGGGCAGCAACGCCAACTTCGCCGTCGCCCCACTGGCCAACCGCCTGGGCTACCCCTTCCTCGCGCCCACCGCGCTCTCGCGCCGCCTGGCCGAGATGAAGCTGCCTTACTTCTTCCTCCTGCTGCAGCAGCCCAAGCCCATGTGCGACGCGCTGGTGGACATGTTCAAGGCCAATGGCGTGAAGACCGTCGCCGTCGTCTACGTGGACGACCTCTTCGGCCTCGAAAACTACTCCGCACTCAAAGTCGCGCTGCAAGGCACCGGCATCAACCTCGTGCAGGAAACCAGCTACCCCGGTGGCGTGAAAGACCTCTCGCCCACGCTGCGCAGCATCAAGGACAAGAACCCCGACGCCTTCGTCGGCTTCACCTACCCGCCCGACACCATCCTCGCCAGCCGCCAGGCCAAGGAAATCGGCTTCAACCCCAAGTTCTTCTACGCCTCGGTGGGCACCGCCTTCCCGCTCTACAAGAACGTCATGACCCCCGCCGGCGCCGAAGGCGTGCTCGGCATGGGTTCGTGGAACAGCAAGACCAGCCCGGGCGCCAAAGCCTATTTCGATGCCCACGTGGCGAGCCAGAAGAAGGAGCCCGATCGCTGGGCCAGCGGCGCCTGCTGGGCCGGCCTGGAAATCCTCACCAACGCCGTGAAAGCCCAGGGCCTGGACCGCAAGGCCATCCGCGACTACGTGGCCAACACCACCCACAAAACCATCATCGGCGACATCAAGTTCAGCGGCAGCGAGAACGTGGGCACGCCCGGCACCGTGGGCCAGTGGCAGAACGGCGAGTTCGAAGTGGTGTGGCCGCAGAAAGTCGCCACCGCCAAGCTGAACCCGAGCAAACCCGCGTGGAAGTAGAGCACCCCCCGCGCCGCGCCTGCGGCGCGTCACCCCCCAAGGGGCAACGTCAGCGGCCCGGCAAAGCCGGTTCCGCGACGTTCTGGACAACTTCCTCTTCTTTCGTATGTCTTTTTCCGCCTGGCTAGAACTCATCGCCTCCGGCCTCATCACCGGAGGCATCTACGCACTCGTCGCGCTCGGGCTGAACCTTCAGTACGGGCTCATGCGCATCCTCAACATCGCGCACGGCGAGTTCCTCATGGTGGGGGCCTTCCTCACCTGGATGGTGCAAACCTCCTTCGGCCTCTCGCCGCTGCTCATGATCCCGGTCTCGTTCGGCCTGCTGTTCGCGCTCGGCGTGGCGGTGCACTGGCTGTGCTTCCGCCGCCTCACCGCCACCTCGCCCAACCTCGACGTGTTCGAGGCCCGCGGCCTCATGGTCGCCTTCGGCCTCATGTTCCTGGTGCAGAACTTCATCTCCTATGTGTGGGGCGGTGACCTGCGCGGCTACGACTACCTCACGCAACCGCTGGCCATTCCCCTGCCGGGTGGCAGCGCGCAGTTCGCCGTCAACAAGCTGGTGGTGTTCGCGCTGGCCCTGCTGTTCTCGGGCGCGCTCATTCTGCTGCTGCGCACCACGCTGCTGGGCAAGGGCGTTCGCGCGCTCATGCAGTCGCCCACCGGCGCGCAGCTCATGGGCATCAACACCAGGCGCCTGCACCCCATGATGTTCGGCATCGGCCTGGGCCTCTCGGGCGTGGCGGGCTGCCTGCTCTCCATGGCCTACACCATCAGCCCCTCCATGGGCGAGCCCTACACCGTCACCGCGCTCATCGTCATCACCCTGGGCGGCTTCGGCAGCATGGGCGGCGCGCTCGCGGGTGGCCTGCTGCTCGGCGTCATCGAGGCGCTCGGCATGCACTTCACCAACCCTTCGCTCAAGGCCCTGCTGAGCTACGTGGTGTTCATCGGCGTGCTGCTGCTGCGGCCCGAAGGACTGTTCGCCAGAAAAACAAGAAAAGCCTGAGATGACCTCCCGCCAATTCCTCATCCGCGACCTGCTGGTCCTCTTCGGCTTCGCCGGCTGGGCCGTGGCCTTGCCCGGCTTCGCCAGCGAGTTCGTCGTCTCCATGGCGCTCACCTGCCTGATGTACGTCGCGCTCTCCTCCAGCTGGGCGCTCTTCTGCGGCACCACCCGCTACCTCTCGCTCGCCACCTCGGCCTTCTTCGGCATCGGCGCCTACGCCAGCGCCATCCTGCTCGAGAAAGTGTCCTGGGCGCAGGCCATCGGCCTGGGGGCGCTCATCGCGGCCGGTGTGGCCATCGTCATGGGCGCGGCCGTGCTGCACCTGCGCGGCACCTACTTCGCCGTGCTCACCTTCGGCATGACCGAGCTCATCCGCCACGCCATCAGCTACTTCGAAAAATCCGTCACCGGCACCGTGGGCCGCGTGCTCATGGTCGTGCCCGAGCGCGACACCATCTACTTCACCGTGCTGCTGCTCGCGGTGGGCACGGTGGCGCTCTCCATCGCCATCCGCCGCACGCGCTTTGGCCTGGCCATGCTCGGCATCGGCGCTGACGAACAGCGCGCGCAGACCCTGGGCGTGAACACCCGCCTCGTCAAGATCGCCGGCTTCGCCCTCACGGCGGCCGTGGCCGGCGCGGTGGGCGCGGCCATGTCCGTGCGCTGGACCTACATCGACCCCCACACCGTGTTCAACCCCTTCATCGGTTTCCAGACCGTGCTCATCGCCCTCATCGGCGGCGCGGCCACGCTCTGGGGCCCGCTGATCGCGGCCATCGTCTTCAGCGTGCTCGCCGAAACCCTGCGCCTGCAGGTGCCGCAGGTCTACATGATGTCGCTCGGCCTGCTGCTCATCCTCGCCGTGCTCTACCTGCCCGGTGGCCTGGCCTCGCTGCGCGCCGACACCTTCCGCGCCTGGCGCGACGACGCCAAGGCCTGGTGGGCGGACATCAAGGACGACCTGAGCGGCGAAACCAAACGCCGCAAGCAGCGCGAGAAAGACCAGCGGGAGCGCAGCCATGTCTACTGAACGGCAAGCCCTGCTCGACGCCCGCGACGTCACCGTGCGCTTCGGCGGCCTCACGGCGGTGGACGCGGTCAGCGCGCGCTTCCTGCCCGGTGAGCTGGTCGGCATCATCGGCCCCAACGGCGCGGGCAAGACCACCTTCTTCAACGCCATCTCGGGCGTGACCAAGCCCACCAGCGGCGCGCTCTCGGTGCAGGGGCGCGAACTCGCCGGCCAGGGCCCGCACCGCTTCGCCGCCAACGGCCTGGCGCGCACCTTCCAGACGCCGCGCGTCTTCGGTGACATGCCGGTGCGCGACAACATCGCCTTCGGCCTCAAGTTCGCCGGCCGGCGCCCGCGCAAGTACATCCTGTGGGGTGAAGAAGCCTCCGTGCCCTGGGTGCTGCGCACGCCCGAAAGCATCCTCGGCCTCATCGGCCTGAGCGCGCAGGCCGATCTGCCCGCCGCCGCCATCACGCCCTCGCAGCAGCGCCTGCTGGAAATCGGCATGGCCCTGGCCACGCGCCCGCGCCTGCTGCTGCTCGACGAAGTGGCCGCCGGCCTCACCGAAAACGAGGTGGAGGAAATGGCGCGCCTCATCCGCCGCCTGCGCGACGAACTCGACCTCACCGTGGTCTGGATCGAACACGCCGTCACCACCCTGCTGCGCCACGTGGAGCGCGTGATCGTGCTGCACCAGGGCCGCAAGATCGCCGACGGCACGCCCACCGAAGTGGTGCGCAACGCCGAAGTGATCGAGGCCTACCTGGGCGACGAGATGAACGAAGCAGAAGAAGAGGAAGCCGCCGCATGATGTGGTACCGACCCACCCCCTTCGAACTCGGCGGCGGCGCGCGCGCGCGCCTCAAGGTTGACGGCCTGTCCGCTGGCTATGGCGCCTTCCTCGTGCTGCGCGGCATCAAGCTCGACATCCAGCCCGGCCTCACCGTCGTGCTCGGCCCCAACGGCGCGGGCAAGACCACGCTGCTCAAGGCCCTCAACGGCCTCATCCCGCGCAGCGGCACCGTGCTGCTCGACGGCCAGGAACTCGCCGAGAAGACGCACGAGATCGTGCAAGCCGGCGTGGCCCTGGTGCCCGAAGGCCGGCAGCTGTTCCCGCAGATGACCGTGACGGAAAACCTCGAACTCGGCGGCTGGCTCGTGCCCAAGGCCGAGCGCGCCCAACGGCTCGAACAGGCCTTCGCCGATTTCCCCAAACTCAAGGAACGCGCCACGCAACTCGCCGGCACCATGAGCGGCGGCGAACAGCAGATGGTGGCCGTGGCCCGCGCCATGATGTGCGCGCCCCGCCTGCTCATGCTCGACGAACCCTCGCTCGGCCTTGCGCCGCGCATGGTCGATGAACTGCTCGCCATCGTGCGCCGCATCGCCGACGCCGGCACCACCGTGCTCATGGTCGAGCAGAACGTGAAGAAGGCCCTCGCCGTCGCCGACCGGGGCTACGTGCTCGAACGCGGCACGCTCGTCGCCAGCGGCCCGGCCAAGCTGCTCGCGCGCTCCACCGTCATCCGCGAGGCCTACCTCGGCGCCGACAAAGACCCCGCCAGCGGCACCACCAGCGCGGCCGACGCCGTGCAACGCCGCAAGGCCGTCGCCGCCACCACCTGAATACACCAACACCAAGGAGAAAACCCGATGTCCGATCTGTCCATGCTCATCAACGGCCTCAAAGTCACGGCCGAAAAAGGCGCCACCTTCGAACGCCGCAACCCGCTGGATGGCAGCGTGGCCACCCGCGCCCCCGCCGCCAGCCCGGCCGACGCCGTGATGGCCGTGGAAGCCGCCGCCGAAGCCTTCAAGACCTGGAGCGAAACCGGCCCCAACGCCCGCCGCGCCCTGCTGCTCAAGGCCGCCGACGCCCTCGAAGCCAAGCTGCCCCAGTTCATCGAAGCCGTGGCCGCCGAAACCGGCGCCACCGGCATGTGGGCCGGCTTCAACACCATGCTCGCCGCCAGCATGATCCGCGAGGCCGCCTCGCTCACCACCCAAGTGGCCGGCGAAGTCATCCCTTCCGACGTGCCCGGCTCCCTCGCCATGGGCGTGCGCCAGCCCGCCGGCGTGGTGCTCGGCATCGCCCCGTGGAACGCGCCCATCATCCTCGGCGTGCGCGCCATCTGCGTGCCCCTGGCCTGCGGCAACACCGTCATCTTCAAAGGCAGCGAAAACTGCCCGCGCACCCACCAGCTCATCGTTGAATCCTTCCAGGACGCGGGCTTCCCCCCCGGCGTGGTGAACTACATCACCAACGCCCCCGCCGATGCCGGCGCGGTGGTCGAAGCCATGGTGGCCCACCCCGCCGTGCGCCGCGTGAACTTCACCGGCTCCACCAAGGTCGGCAAGATCATCGCCATGACCTGCGCGAAGTACTTGAAGCCCGTGGTGCTCGAACTCGGCGGCAAGGCCCCCATGGTCATCCTGGACGACGCCAACATCGAAGACGCCGTCAACGGCGCCGCCTTCGGCTGCTTCGCCAACAGCGGCCAGATCTGCATGAGCACCGAGCGCCTCATCGTGGACCAGAAGATCGCCGACGAATTCGTGAAGAAATTCAGCGACAAGGCCAAGGCCCTGCCGCTGGGCGACCCGCGCAAACCCGAGCCCGTGGTGCTCGGCTCCGTCATCGGCCAGGGCACGGTGGACCACTGCAACGCCCTCATCGACGACGCCCTCGCCAAAGGCGCCAAGCTGCTCTGCGGCGGCAAGGCCGACAGCACCCTCATGCCCGCCACCGTGCTCGACCACGTCACGCCCGCCATGCGCATCTACCACGAAGAAACGTTTGGCCCCGTGAAATGCGTGGTGCGCGTGAACGGCGTGGAAGAAGCCATTGCCTGCGCCAACGACAACGAGTACGGCCTGTCCTCCGCCGTGTTCGGCGGCGACATCGCGCGCGCCTTCAACGTGGCGCGCAAGATCGATTCCGGCATCTGCCACGTGAACGGCCCCACCGTGCACGACGAGGCGCAGATGCCCTTCGGCGGCGTGAAGGGCTCCGGCATCGGGCGCTTCGGCGGCAAGGCCGGCATCAACGAATTCACCGAACTGCGGTGGATCACGATGCAGACCACGCCGCGGCACTATCCGTTTTGAATTCGCCCCCTGCGGCGCACGGCCTAGATACAGGCCGTCTGCGCCGTGGGCGCCGGTCTGCGCATTCGCGTGTGCCACTACCCATGAATTGATGGACCCTGCTCGACGAGGCGCAAGAACTCCGTCACCATGCCTGAAACATTGCGCTGTTCGAGAATGCGCTGTTCGCTGACATCTGCATCTGCACCGTGCATGAAGCTCGCACATGCCACTGGCCCGTCTCGTTCATAGCCTTCGACGTCTTCGCCGTCACAGAAGCGTCGCCGAAGCGCGTCCAGTGCACCGGCGATGGCGTCTCGGTGTTGGCCGGCCTTTTGCCTGTCGATGAACTGTTGTGCGATCCACTCAAGGGTACCGGCGTAGCGCATGACATGGACCAGGTCGGCGGCATCTTTGTTCTCCGCTCTGTCGTCGAATGCCAGCGACTTGAGCACCAGAAACGCGATGACGTCGGCGAAGCGCACGGTCTCCGTGGCCTTGCCTCCGCCGTCGAGAAGTTCGGCGGTGATCTCCTTTTCGGCGAACCATTCGTGCACGATACCGGCGTGCTTGATGGCAAGTGCCGAAATGTCTTCGCCATCGACAGCGGCCACCTTGCCGCCCTGCAGTTTCTCATCTGCATCTCGCAGGAACTCGACGAGAACGTACTCGTGCTCTGACACCTGTCGCTGCCAGCGCCAACTGCTGGCTTTGCCTTCTTTGTTCACGTGTCTGGTGAATCCGCGATCCTTTAGTTGCGTCGCAAGGGATTTATAGGCCTCGTCATCCGTCAGAACCTGAAGATTCAACACGATGTCCACGTCCGTGGTGCCTGCATGCGGGGGCACGTCGGGTGGTTTCTCTGGCGTCAGATAGCGCGGCACCAGTCCGCCGACCAACCGCAGCGTGTGCTTGAGAGTGCCGAACCCTCGAAGTAGCGTTACCAGTGCACGTTCGCAGGCGAGGGTGTGGTCGGCGTCATACCCATTGGCGGTTTTTGGTTTTGTTGTGGCCATTGGTCAGATCTTCAGAATGACTTCACGGACGTGGGCGGCCAACTCCTTGTTTCGGCCGCGGCCGTCCAGCAGATCGAGGTACTGGATAAACGGGCTTGCAAACCGGGAGGGGAGCTCAGGATGCTCCTGGCAGAAAAGGAGGCTCGCCCCGCTGCGCTCGACGAGGACGATGTTCGAGCCCTTGTCGGCCTGTTTCAGTGCCAAGGTCTCTGCGCAGCGGTCGGTTTGGCCCAGGGGGATGATCACCTCGGCCGTGTCGACGCTGGTGAGCAGCGGGGTTAGCACGTTAGCGGCTGCCGTTCCGGTGAACGCCCAGCCCGAGAAGTTGGTGCGATGCAATTTGTCGGTGACGACCAAGAGCAAGTTGTTGGGGTTGCTCGTGTACATGTACCAGCGAGTCCGCAACTCTTTGCGCTTGCGCCATGCCTCGCTCCAGGCGTCCAGCAGCTTGCCGGGCTGCGTTAGGCGCCGGCGGAGGTTTCGGCCGCTGCCTTGCGACTCCACCCACTCCAGGCGCTCCAACTCCTGCATGGTCAGTGAGACGGTGTAGGTCGAGGTCTCGGCGGACTTGGCCAACTCTTGGCCGCTTAGCCACGCCCGCTTCGACTGGAGTAGCGCATGCACCACTTGCTCGCGTGCACCGGTGAAGAGTGAGCCTGCTCGCCGTGGCCTTGCAGGCTTGCCTACACGTTCGATGTTTATCAGCCACTGGCCGTGGTTCAGGTAAAGGCTCCCGCTGGCATCGAAGTAGGCGACGTTGCGCTGGCGCAGACTTTCTCTCGCCCCTGTGCTGAGGTGCTCCGCCAGCACGACAGGAACGACTTGAGCCCCATGATGGCTGGCTAGTCGGTACTCCTCCAATTGCCACACCGCGTTGCGCACGTCCCGCGGATAGCCCTCGCGAATCATCTCCACGGCGAGATAGAGGTCTTCGTGAGGACTGTCCACGCGCAGCAGAAGGTCGAGGTGCCGCACTCCTCCAGTTCGCTCAAAAGGGACTTCGAACTGGCGCTCGTTCCAGACGCGAGTCTTGCTGGCAGCTTCGAAAGCTTGGACGAACTGATCGATAAGGGGCTCGTTTGGAGCAGAGGGCATGATCGCTTGCTGAGCAGCAAATAAAATGAAATTGTCGGTAGTTTAGCGATTTTTATTGATTTGCTGTTCAGCAAACTGATGGTTTTCTCCAAATCAGCATTGACGCCCTTCGGTGGCAAAGCTGGCATCAACGAATTCACCGAACTGCGGTGGATCACGATGCAGACCACGCCGCGGCACTACCCGTTCTGAGTCGTCGGTGCCAGGGTGAGGCCCTTGGGGTTGTTGGCTAAGCAACCGATGCTAGATTCTGCATAGCAACACGACCCGAGGCCTCATTGCATGGACCACGCGACCACCGCCCCCTTCATCAACGCCACGCGCGCCCGGCCGCACCGCCCATGGTCATGGGCCTTGCCCGTGTGCGCCCTGGCGCTCCTTTCCGCCTGCGGTGGCAGCAGCCACACGCCCGCAGCCCCTGCGGCCCCCACCGCCCTGAGCTACGACACCGAGCAGGCGCTCTATGTGGTGGGCGAATCCATCACGCCCAACACCGCGCGCCTCACCGGCGACAGCGGCACGGCCACCTTTGCCGCCACCCCCGCCTTGCCCGGTGGCCTGAGCCTGGACACCCGCACCGGCCTCATCACCGGCACACCCACCACCCTGCAGCGGCAGGCCAGCTACACCGTCACCGCGAGCAACGGCGGAGGTGCTGCGCAAACACAGCTGCGCTTCACGGTCACGGGGCGGGGCGCCTGGAGCGCCACCGCAACCATTCCCGGCGCGCGGCACTACGCCACCTTGTCGCCGCTGGCAGGGGGAAAGCTCCTCGTCGCCGGCGGGCAGCTCGCCGGCGGGCCCACCGACTCGGCCTATGTCTACGACCCCCTCACGGCCACCTGGGGCGCTGCGGCCAACATGCTGGCGGAGCGCTCGGACCCGATGAGCGTGATGCTGCTCGACGGCCGCGTGCTGGTCTTTGGGGGCGATACCGCTGGCAACTTGACCACCGCCACGGCTGAAATCTACGACCCGGTGGCCGACACCTGGACGGCCACCGGCAGCATGACCTCGGCACGAACCCGGCCAACGGCCACGGTGCTCGCCGACGGCAAGGTGCTCGTCACGGGCGGGTACGAGCGCACGCCCGCCACGGTGTTCCACAACACCGCCGAGCTGTACAACCCGGCCACCGGCACCTGGACCCAGCTGCCCACCCCCCTCTCGGCAGCGCGAACACAGCACGCGGCCGCGCTGCTGCCGGGTGGCAACACGCTGTTGCTGGTGGGCGGCGTCAACTCACTGGGTTACGTTGCCAGCGCCGAGCTGTACACGGTGGACGGCACCAGCACCACGGTGATCCCCTACAGCGGTGCCGGCAACGTCCACGTGGCGGCGCCACTGGACGACGACAGCGTGCTGGTGATCAACGACACCAGCACCACCGCCTGGCGCTTCAACCCGGGCACCACGACCTGGACCCCGAGCACCATGAACGCCACGCGCCTCTTGCCGACCATGACCGTGCTGGCCGACGGGCGCGTGCTGCTGGCCGGTGGCACGAACCTGAACACCGCCGAGATCTACAACCCCGACGTCAACCGCTGGACCACCGCCACCCCCATGGCCGCCGTGCGGCGAGCAGCTGTTGCTGCGCTGCTGGGCGACGGCAGTGTGCTGCTGGTCAGCGGCACGAGTGCTGGGGGCGGGGTGAATGGGACTGAGCGCTACACGCCCTGATGCATGGGCTGGGCTGCCACACAACATTGATCCGATGTCGGCACCTCGCTACACACTTCGACTGTCTATAAGAGCGCTCGGCAAAGCTCCGATCGACGGTCTTGAATCCGAGCCGACGCTTGACATTGGTTCCGTCTGCGTGAAGGTGAAGCAACGCGGGCGCTACTTGATCTTTCAAGCCGGCGACTTCAGCTCAGAGTCGGAGGCTGAAGCTTTCCTGCCGAAACTAAAAGGTGGGCTATGGAATCTCGCGCTCGAGCACAACATCGCGTTTGCTCCCTACTTCGAGCGTCGCGACATTACGAGACCGGAAGACCCCTTCGCCGCGGCGCGGCATCTTGCCAAAAGCTTCGGAGTGTCTATCGAAGAGCCCCTAAAGCCGGTCCACGGTTTGACAGAGGATGAGGGCTACACGATCTATCGAACGGAGGAAAACATTCGGTTCATCGGATTCGGTGGGGGCACTGCGAGTGTTTCGTCTGGCTGGGATCAGGTATCGAGGTCCTTGTCTACGGGTATTGAAAATGTTCGATTGAACATCCTCGGCTTTGATGGCCATCTTGTGACCGCGATCGACTTATACCTCTCTAGTTTCTACGAATCGTCTATGCGTGCCCGGTTTCTGACGCTAATGATGGTGTTGGAGGTTTTGGCTCCGGTAACGGAGCGGCACGCATCGGCCGTGCGGTTGTTGACCGACCTGCAATCGGCCATCGGTGCACAGCTTGCGAACGAACCAAACGAAGATGCGCGCGACGCGCTAGAGTCGCTGTGGCGAGAGAGTGAATTTCGCAAGGAGACATCAATTCGCCAAAGGGTCCGGCGCCTTGTGCTGGACAAAGTTCCCCTTGACAGCGCTGCCCGGGTGGCTCTCGCAAGAAAAGTAGTTCAAGCCTATGACCTTCGTGGGGCTTTGGTCCACACGGGCGTGGTTGACCCTCGTGCGCTGGATGTGGCCACCGACACCGCTCTGCAGACAGTGAAGCTGTTGCTGCGAGGGCTACTTGGACTAGCTGAAGTGCCTGCGCAATAGTGAGCTTCACGGCTCATACGGAGTGTTTTCAGATGGTCCATCAGACCAGAGGCGACGGACAGAGAGTTCATGCCAAAACTTGCGTTCCGTATGCCCTTCCCAGACGAGGGCCCTGATGTTCGGAGACGAAGAGTCGAACAACTTCGAACCGTATGTTCGTCCCCTTGTTGTCCCTTGTGCGAGGTAGTTCGACCAGAAGCGCCTTCTGACGTATGCGTTGTATTCATCGGACTCCGGGAGCAGCCTGGTCAACAGGAGAATGTCATGACCATCTGCCGTGGGAACGCGGCAGAGCTCGCGAAGATTTTTCTCAGATGGGGATGGCGATAAAGTAAGGTCCACTGAGCTCATTGTTTTGAAGATACCGACGCTCGTGAGCATGCCCGGCTCTGATCGCAGCACGTCCACTGGAGGGCCTGTCTTAAGCGCAACTTGATCCAGGTGACTATCAGGGAACATCAGTTCCAACAGCGGGACAATCGGCTGCCGTGCCGAGGGTGGTGGCGCAATCCAAGTGCTGAACAGGCGACTCTTTCCTTCCCAACCCAAATCTTCAATGACGCTACGGCGCAGTTGGGCCGATATGCCTATCTGACATTGCCCGGAAGAGTGGAAACTTGCTTTGTAGTCGTGCGAAGTGGCGCGAGCGGCAACATAGACCTCTGCCCCTGTTGCCCAAACCCGCCAGTCTTGAGAGCGAAGGCCTATGTCGTTTTCGACGCGGAAACGAAAGACTGGAGTGCCCATCTCAAACGCCCAACAATTTCAGCAACATGCATTCCACCGAAATTTACATTACCAGGAAGAACCTTCGGTCACTTCTTCGTGTGGTTCCCGGTTGCTCTCTGCTGAGAAGGATGTGATCACTCCCGTAGCAGATCGCATTCCACGCATCGAAGTACTTCGTGCTCAACCATACGCTTAACTCGGACATGTAAAGTCCGTCTACTCCTCAGTCTTCGCTCGCACCAACTCTACGATATTCCCTTCGATGACTATCGTGTCCTAACGATTGTCTAGCAGTCCCAATTAGGTACGTCAAGCAAGGACGAGCGCTCAACTGGGAATTCAAAATTAAAGGCCGTCACGAGGGCCTGAACGGTTTCCGTGAGCCAACTACCTGTCCCTGGTGCCACATATATCTTATCAATTAAAGTTTCAAGATTGATGTGCACATTGATGCCTTGTTTAGGGTTCGGCAAATTGTCAGGTCCCCATCGTGAGATGACGGCTCGAACTTCTTTTTCATGTTCAAAGCTTTTGCGCTTATGCATGACGTAACTAAACATGTTTCCAACGTCATAAAAATTCTCTTTTTCGTAATCAATGTAGCGTATAGCTCCCAGGAAAACATCATCTTGTGTTTCTTGGAAGCAAGACTGGAGTTTGCGATAGGTTGAGCAGATGGCGATACCCTCTCCGTGGATGAGATATTGATTCCACATAGCTGCGGACTCGTGAGCACTCAAATGCCAGCAGTTTGCGTACGTCGTGGCTCGCAACTCGCGCGTGTTCAAGAAATCGGCTCTAAGGGCCTCAGGGCGTTCTTGGTGCAAAACAGAAATCTTGGCTTCCTCAACGGCATTTTTGTAGAACTCGACTAAGGAGTTTGCAGCCAAGAGTGACGCACTTCCTTCAAATGGGTCGCTGAATTGGTCGATTCTCGTGAAATGCAGTGTGCGAGTGAACAGAACATGCGCAAATTTAGAGAGGTCCAAGTACCGCCATACGACATGGTCTTGATCTTGGGGGGCAGAGAATGTGTGGTGGGCCTTATAGGGCATCTCAGTCCTCTAAAGAAGTGATGCAACGTAGTCTCGCGGAACAGTACTTCATGTATGCCGGAGTTCTAGCAGCAAGCTACTCGAGCTTAGTGATGCGCTCCATTCGTTTCGACGCCATCCATGGACAAAGTCCTAAGACTGGCGCACTTTACGCACCTTTTGCGGGTGCGTAGCCACTCTGCCTAGGGTTAGTTTGAATGCTTTTGGGTTATCCATCTGGCTATACTCCGCCGTCGCGCCAAAAAAAGGTGCGACCTGGCCGGGAAGCCAGGAAAAAAAGCTGGATGTGACGCAAGTCGCATCTTTTTCGGCGCAGCCGAGTGGCGACTTATCGTCCGTGTCCGTTTATGGCGGCTCGGATGGGGAGCCGCGAGGCTCGCCGGTTTTTCGCGCATGCGGCTTTTCCGGTCTTCCCGCCCGTTCGAGCCGCCGCCCTCATCACAAGTGAGGCGCGGCGGTTGTTCACCACCAACCGAACGCAGGGAGCTCACCCATGGCCAAAACCCGAACCTCTCGCAGCGCATCATCCACCCGCGCCCAAGCCGAGCAACTCTTCACCCATCTCCTCGCCCTTGTTGTCCAGACCAATGAGCAAGTGGCGCAGCTGTCGTTGCTGATGGATACGCGCGCTTCGCTGGAAGACCCACCCGTGGACCCGGCGAAGCACCTGGCTTTGAACACCGCACCGCCGGAGGTGCAACGCGCCGTGCTCAAGCAGACGCTGCACGACGAAATGCGGCGCCAGCTCAAGGTGCTGTCGCTCACCGTGGACGCGCTGTACGACTGCACGGACAGGGTGACGAGCCTGGAGATCTGACCGGTGGCCCGGCGCTGCTGCCTGCGGGTATCCTCTGCTCCGCATCCAGGAGACACCTCACCATGCGGATACTGCTCGCCGAAGACGATGCCGATCTTGGCAACTGGCTCACCAAGGCCTTGGCGCAGAACGGTTTCCTGATCGACTGGGTGAACGACGGCCGCCTGGTCCGCCGCAGCCTCAAGGCCACGCGCTACGACGCCCTCATCCTGGACCTGGGCCTGCCCGGGGTGGAGGGGCACGACGTGCTGGCCGATCTGCGCGAGGCGGACCAGCGCCTGCCCGTGCTGATCCTCACCGCGCGCGACTCGTTGATGGAGCGCGTGAGCTGCCTGCACGGCGGGGCCGACGATTTCCTGGCCAAGCCGTTCGAGCTGGCGGAGCTGGAAGCCCGGTTGACGGCGCTGATCCGGCGTTCGCACGGTGTGGACCACGCGCGCTTCGCCTGCGGCCCCTTGAGCTACGACAGCGCGAGCCGGCAGTTCCGCCTGCAGCAGGAGGTGTTGACGTTCACGCCGCGCGAGCACGCGGTGATGCGCGCGCTGATCCAGCACAGCGGCGAGCCGTTGTCCAAGCGCGAGCTGGTGGAGCGCGTGTTTTCCGACGAGAGCGATGTGCACCCCGAGGCGATCGAGGTGCTGGTGCACCGCCTGCGCAAGCGGCTGGAGGACTCGCCGGTGCGCATCACCACGCTGCGCGGCATGGGTTACCTGCTGGAATGCGCGCCATGAAGCCGCCCCGGCGCTGGCTGCGGTCGAGCATCCGGCGGGCGCTGCTGGTGGTGCTGATTCCGGGCATGTTGCTGGTGTTCTCGGCCGAGCTGTGGCTGGCCTGGCGCACGGCGAGTGACGCGGCGGACGCGGCTTACGACCGCTCGCTGCTGGGCGCGGTGAAGTCGATCGATTCGAGCATTTCCACCGCCAGCGGCGGGCTGGGTGTGGAGCTGCCGTACCGCATGCTGGAGTTCTTCGAGCTGACGGCCAATGGCAAGGTGTATTACCGCGTGGCCTCGGAAGACGGCCTGGTGGAGATTGGCAGCCCGGGGCTGCCCGCGCCGCCCCAGCCTTTGAAAACCGGCGTGCCCCAGTTCTACGACGGCGAGTATTTCGGTGAGGCGGTGCGCGTGGGCAGCTACGCGCGCGAGCTGTCGCCGCCGCTGGCGGGCGCGGCGGGCTCTCAACGCGTGGTGATCCAGGTGGCCGAAACGCTGGAGGCGCGCACGGACTTCCAGCGCTCGCTGGTGTGGCAGTCGGTGGCGCGCGACTTTTTCCTGGTGGTGGTGGCGAGCGCCTTGTTCGGCCTCACCATCGCCTGGGCGCTGCAGCCGCTGGCGCGCCTGCGGCAGGACGTGGAGTCGCGCTCGCCGCAAGACCTCACGCCGATCGCGAGCGACGACGTGCCGGCCGAGCTGCTGCCGCTGGTGGGCGCGATCAACCACCACGTGGAGCGCAACCGCGCGCAGAGCGAGCAGCAGAGGCGTTTCGTGGACGATGCGTCTCACCAGCTGCGCACGCCGTTGACCACGCTGTCCACGCAGGTGGCTTATGCATTGCGCGAAGACGACCCGGCCGCGTTGCGCACGGTGGTGGACGACATTCGCTCGCAGCTGGACGAGACCATCCGCCAGACCAACCAGATGCTGGCGATGGCCAAGGCCGACAGCGCGCCGCCCGCGCCCGAGGCGCTGGACGCGGTGGTGATGGCCGAAGACCTGATGCGCCGCTGGTGGCCGGTGGCGCGGCAGCAGGGGGTGGACCTGGGCCTGCACGCGCCCATGGCCTCGCTGCCGTTCCAGGGCGAGCCCGCGCTGTTGAACGAGGCCTTGTCGAACCTGTTGCACAACGCGATCCGCCACGGGGGCGAGGGCAGCCGCGTCACGCTGTTCCTGGGCGGCGAGGGCGGGCAGGTGTGTTTCAGCGTGGTGGACGACGGGCCGGGCATGCCGGCGGAGGAACTGCAGCGCGCCGGGGAGCGGTTCTTCCGGGGCGGTGGTGGTCGGCAGCTGCCGGGCTCGGGGCTGGGTTTGTCCATCGTGCGCTCGGTGGCGCTGCGCCATGGGGGCTCGATGCAGGTGCGGCCCGGTCCCGATGGGCGCGGGCTGGTGGTGGTGCTGGCCTTGCCCGCCGGGTTTTCGGGTTAACCCTCAGGGATTCGCGGCCGCGCTGAAAGCGTCTTGAAAGTGCGCATTTTTTACAGTGGCCTGCCACGCCGAGACCGCGTGGGCATTCCGCAAGCAAGCAGCCCTACCGAGGAGACACTGTCATGAAATTTCCCACCCGCCTTCTTCTGGCGATGATCGCCTTCGCGACGGGCGCCCTGTCGGCGCACGCGGCCGGCGCCCTGGAGAAAACCGAGTGCATCGCGCCCGCCAAGCCCGGCGGCGGTTTCGACCTGACTTGCAAGCTGGTGCAGAGCACGCTGGTGGACGGCAAGTTCATCGCCGACCCGATGCGCGTGACCTACATGCCTGGCGGCATCGGTGCGGTGGCTTACAACACCGTGATCGCCCAGCGCCCCGACAGCGCGAACACCATCATCGCCTTCTCCGGTGGCTCGTTGCTGAACCTGGCGCAGGGCAAGTTCGGCCGCTACACCGAGAACGACGTGCGCTGGCTCTCCGCCATCGGCACGGACTACGGCGCGGTGGTGGTGGCCGAAGGGTCGCCGTTCAAGTCTCTGAAGGAGGTGATGGCCGCGATGAAGGCCGACCCCACCAAGGTGGTGCTGGGCGCGGGCGGCACGGTGGGCAGCCAGGACTGGATGAAGGCCGCGCTGACGGCGCGCGCCGGTGGCGTCAACCCCAAGTCCATGCGCTATGTGGCGTTCGAAGGCGGGGGCGAGGCGCTCACGGCCTTGCAGGGCGGTCACATCCACGTGTTCACCGGCGACGCGGCCGAGGCCCAGCAGCAGATCAAGGCGGGTGCGAAGGTGCGCATCCTCGCGGTGATGCACGACAAGCGCCTGAGCGGCGACATGGCCAGCATCCCCACCGCGACCGAGCAGGGCTTCGACGTGCAGTGGCCGATCATCCGCGGCTTCTACCTGGGCCCCAAGGTCAGCGACGCGGATTACAAGGTCTGGGTCGACACCTTCAACAAGATGATGGCCACGCCGGCCTACAACGCGATGCGCGCGGAGCGCGGCCTGTTCCCGCTCGCGATGACGGGCCCCGAGCTGGACGCGTATGTGAAGAAGCAGGTGGCGGGCTACCGCAAGCTGGCCGACGAGTTCGGTCTGGCCACCACGCCCGCCAAGTAAGGCCATGAGCGATCGAGCACTTGGCGCGGCGTGTGTCCTCGCGTCCGTGGCCATGGCCGCGGCGGCGCGCGACTACACCGCCGCCTTTTCCTACGAGCCTTTGGGCCCGCGCGCCTTCCCCTTGCTGCTGGCCGTGGGGCTGGGCCTGTCGGGTCTGTGGCTGATGTTGCGCCCCACGCAGGGTGCGGGGGCTTTGCGGGGCGTGCCCTGGGTGCCCACGCTGTGGTGCGCGGGCGCGATCCTGGCGTATGCCGCGCTGTTCCAGGCGCTGGGCTTCGCGCTGGCCACGGCGCTGATGACGGTGCCGGTGGGCATGGCGTTTGGCGGCAGCTGGCGCAAGACGCTGGCTGGGGGCGCGGCGCTGGGTGGGGTGCTGTACCTGTTGTTCGACAAGGTGCTCGACGTGGTGCTGCCCGTCGGCCCGCTGGCCGCGTGGCTGGGAGGGGTGTGAGATGGATGTGCTGAAACACCTGATGGAGGGTTTCGGCGTGGCGTTCAGCCCCGTCAACCTGGTCATCGCCGCGCTGGGTTCGTTCATCGGCACCATCGTCGGGCTGCTGCCCGGCCTGGGGCCCATCAACGGCGTGGCCATCCTCATGCCGCTGGCCTTCGCGATGAAGCTGCCGCCGGAGACTTCGCTGATCCTGCTGGCGGCGGTTTACATCGGCTGCGAGTACGGCGGGCGCATCTCCTCCATCCTGCTCAACGTGCCGGGCGATGCGGGCGCGATCATGACGGCGCTCGACGGCTACCCGATGGCGCGCCAGGGCCTGGGTGGCGTGGCGCTGTCGATTTCGGCGTGGAGTTCGTTCGTGGGTTCCCTGATCGCCACGCTGGGCATCGTGCTGCTGGCGCCCCTGCTGGCGCAGTGGGCGCTGTCGTTCGGCCCGGCGGAGTATTTCGCGCTCATGTGTTTCGCGTTCGCCTGCATCGCGGGGCTGATGGGCGATGCACCGGTGAAGGCGGGCGTGGCCGCGCTGATCGGACTGGCCATGTCCTGCGTGGGGCTGGACTCGAACTCCGGCGTGTACCGCTTCACCGGTGGCGACATCCACCTCTCCGACGGCATCCAGTTCGTGGTGGTCGTGATCGGGGTGTTCTCCATCAGCGAGATCCTGCTCATGCTTCAGGAGCACCACAGCAGCGCGGGCGTGATCACGCAGACCGGGCGCATGCTGTTCACCCTGCGCGAGATGGCGGCCACCTGGTGGGGCACGTTGCGCTCCAGCGTGCTGGGTTTCTTGGTGGGCGTGCTGCCCGGCGCGGGCGCCACCATCGCCAGTGCCATGGCCTATTCGATGGAGAAGCGGCTGACCGACAAGGAAGGCACCTTCGGCCAGGGCGACATCCGCGGCGTGGCCGCGCCCGAGGCGGCCAACAACTCCGCCGCCACCGGCTCCTTTGTGCCCATGCTCACGCTGGGCATCCCCGGCTCGGGCACCACGGCCGTGATGGTGGGGGCGCTCTCGCTCTACAACATCACGCCGGGCCCGGCCCTGTTCACGCAGCAGCCCACGCTGGTGTGGGGGCTGATCGCCTCGCTGTTCCTGGCCAATGTGATGTTGCTGGTGATGAACATCCCCATGGTGGGGCTCTTCACGCGCATCCTGCGCGTGCCCAACTGGTTCCTGGTGCCGTCCATCCTGGCCGTGAGCAGCGTGGGGGTGTACGCGGTGCACGCCACCACCTTCGACCTGATGCTCATGGTGGTGCTCGGCTTCGCGGCCTACCTGCTGCGCAAGCAGGGCGTGCCGATGGCGCCCTTGATCCTGGGTTTCGTGCTGGGCGACCTGATGGAGCAGAACCTGCGCCGCGCGCTGTCCATCAGCAACGGCGATGCGAGCATCCTGGTCGCCAGCCCGATTTCCATCGGGCTCTGGCTGAGTGGCGGCCTGATGCTGCTGCTGCCGGTGCTGATGCGGTGGTGGTCGCGGCGCAGGCCGCCGATCGGTGACATCGCGCCGGTCGGGAAGTAGCCGCGCCTTCAGCGCTGCGCCATGCGCGTCGGGGCGAACATGCTGCGCCCCAACCAGTGCCATAGCCGCTGGCCGTTGCGGCCAGCGCCTTGCACCTTGAGGTTTCCGGACTGGATGGCCTGCTCGGGGGCGCTGTCACCGGTCCAGATTTCGGTGAGCGCGCGCACCGTCGAGTCGACCAGCACGCTCACGTCGTGACCCGGGTCGTCGCGGCAGAGGTCGGCCTCGTGGTGCTCCACCACCAGCCACCATTGCCGCTCGGCCGCCGGCGCATCGCTGAACCGGAAGTGGACGACGGTGCGTTCTCCGTCGGGAAACGCCTCCAGGCGCGCGAAGCGGCGAATGTCCCACATCAGGAAGCCCGCATCGAGTTGTTCGTGCCGCAGCCGGCTGCCGATCCAGCGCGCGCCCCAATGCCCGATGCCGACGACGATCGGCCGCAGTTCTTCGCCTGCGGGCGTCAGGTGGTATTCCCAGGTCTTTTCGACGCGCCGCCGCTCGACGACGCCGATCTCTTCCAGCTTGCGCAGCCGCTGCGTCAGCAGCGTGGCCGACATGCGCGGCACGCCTCGGTGAATGTCGTTGAAGCGGTGGCTGCCGCAGAGCAATTCGCGCACCACGAGGGGTGTCCACAGCTCGCCCAATACCTCGGCGCCTCGGGCGACGGTACAGAACTGCATGTAGTCGATCATGCGGGCCAGTCTATCGGTGTGCCGCCGGCTTGCCTACTCCAGATTCTGGACTTGAGGGTGCCTGGCATCGGGCTTAACTTGAAGACCGACCGTGCAACCCGCATCGGTCTTTTCAAGGAGCACCACCATGACCGAGACCCTTATTGCCTCGCCCGCCGCCCCGGCTGTTTTCGATGCCGAGAAGTTCCGCCAGTCCACGCGCGCGCAGTGGGAGAACGCCGCCGAAGCCTGGGACCGATGGGGGCCCCTGCTGGCCCGCTGGCTGGGCCCCGCGACCGAGGCCATGCTGGACATGGCGGCCGTCGGCCCCGGCGCGCGCGTGCTTGACGTGGCGGCGGGCGCGGGCGAACAGACCCTGGTCGCCGCGCGCCGCGTGGGCGCGCGTGGCCACGTGCTGGCGACCGACATCTCCCCCGCGATCCTGCGCCACGCGAGACGGGCGGCCGAGCAGGCCGGCCTGCTGAACGTGGACACCCTGGAACTCGATGGTGAGCGCCACGACCTCTTGCCTGGCGCCTCTTTCGACGCCGCGGTCTCGCGCGTCGGCCTGATCTACTTCCCCGACCAGCAACGCGCCCTTGCCGGCATCCGCCATGCCTTGAAGCCGGGCGGGCGGTTCGCTGCGGTGGTGTATTCCACCGCCGAGCGCAACCCCTTCTTTGCCGTGCCCGTCGGCATCATCCGGCGGCGCGCGCAGCTGCCGCCGCCCCTGCCGGGGCAGCCAGGGCCGTTCTCCCTGGGCGCCGAGGGCGTGCTGGCGAAGACGCTGGAGCAGGCGGGTTTTCGGGACGTGGAGGTGCGCAGGGTCGATTCCCCCGTGCACCTTCCCACGGCTGCCGAGTGCGTGCGCTTCGAGCGCGAGTCCTTCGGTGCCCTGCACCAGATGCTGGCGGGCCTGAGCGAGGACGAACGCGCCGACACGTGGACGGAGATCGAGCAGGCCCTGGCCCGCTTTGAAACCGAGGCGGGTGGTTTCGTGGGCCCTTGCGAGATGCTGGTGGGGGCGGGCACGCGCTGATCCGGGGGCATGGTCGGCCTGCCGGTGGGCGGCCTGCGCGCTGTCCTACAAGGTGGCATCGCGACGGCTGACACGCCAGACGATCCAGGCTTCCTACGATGGGGTTTCTCTACAAGGAGCACACCTCATGAACACCATCATCTACATCGTGGGCCTGGTTGTCGTCATTGGCGTCATTCTGAGTTTCTTCGGCCTGCGCTGAAGCGGCGGCAGTACCTGGCTGCGCTTTTCCCTCAGCCGACGTCGGCGGCGGTGTTGGAGTGCGAGAGCGCATACAGACCCCGCACCGCACCGATTTTTGCGCCCGCGCTGGCAAGTTGCGCATCGGACAGTTCCGTTCCGGCCAGGGCTTGCAGCGACGCAAGGTCGTAGCCGCAGACGATGAAGATCCAGTCGGCTGCAGGGTCCGGTCCCCCGCGAATTTTCTGCTCTGTCGTGGTCTCGATCTGGGGCGCCTGATGGACGAGCAGGTGGGCGGCCGAGATGCCGGGGCGCGACCTGAACGCGTTGGCCTGCGTGCGCAGGTGGTCGCGCAGCCGCTCGGCGGCACCGTCGCTCGGTGACAGGCGCACCGTGAGCGCGTGGCGCGACAGCGCGCCGCCAAAGCTTTCGAGCACACGGCACTGGCTGCGCACCATGTGGCGGTGGTGCGGCATCATCTTCGCGGACCAGGGGGTGGGCGCATTGAGCCGCCCAAGGTAGCCGGGTGACGCCAGTGTCTCATAGGCCTCGAGTTCGTACAGCACGAAGAAGCCTTCGCCGCCATCGGCAGCGGCCCAACGCGAGCCGCGGTGGAACCCGGGGATGGCCATGCGCTCCGGGAAGTGCTCGTGCGTGTGCCAGTCTTCGAACTCGGCCCTGAAGGCGGGTGCAATGTCCCACCACATGGCCACGGCTCCTTGACCCAGCAGCGCCATGGTGTTTCCTGGCTTCGCCGTTCGCGCTGTCAGGCGGTGGTGCGCGCTTCGCGCACCAGTTCGACGAGCGCGCGCAGGCCCGCTGTGTACGAGCGCCAGCCCAGGCCCTGGATCGTTGCCTTGACCGCGGGCGAGATGATCGAGTGATGGCGCCACTGCTCGCGCGCGCCGATGTTCGACATGTGGATCTCGAGCACCGGAAATGGCATGGCCTTGATCGCGTCGTGCAGCGACACGCCGTGCTGGGTAAGGGCCGCGGGGTTGAGCAGCGCGCCGGCCGCCACATCGATGTTGTCGTGAAAGCGGTCCACCAGCACCCCTTCGTGGTTGGACTGGTGAATCTCAAGCTCGACCTCCAGTTCCACCGCGAGCGCACGCAGGCGGTCGTTGATCTCCGCGAGCGTGGTGGTGCCGTAGATGTGGGGTTCGCGCCGGCCGAACAGGTTCAGGTTCGGTCCGTGCAGGACAAGGATTTTCATGGGGTTCAGAGCTTGGAGACCCGCTCCAGTTCGGCTCTGAAGAGGGTGACGACCGCCTGGTCGTAGGCGGCGGAGAACTTGTCGTAGACGGGGCGCACTTCGGCCCGCATGCGGGCCAGTTCTGCGGCGGGAATGTCGTTGTAGATCATGCCTTTGGCCTTGAGCTCGCCCAGCGCTTTGCCTGAGACCTCCCGGCTGATGACTCGTTGCCAGTTCTGAGCTTCAGTGGCGGCTTCCTGAAGAATCTTCTGTTCCACCGGCGAGAGGCGGTCCCAGAAACGTTTGCTGATCTGGATGGGATTGGTCGCGTAGACGTGGTTGGTGCCGCTCACGTACTTCTGGACTTCGTAGAACTTGCTCGACTCGATGACCGCGAAGGGATTCTCCTGCCCATCGACCGCTTTGCTGTCGAGCGCGCCGTACAGTTCGGCAAACGGCATCGGCAGCGGGTTGGCCTTGAATGTCCTGAAGGTTTCCAGGAACACCGGGTTGGGGATCACGCGCAGCTTCAAGCCTTCCAGATCGGCGCCCTTGGTGATGGGCCGCTTGCTGTTGGTGACGTTGCGGAACCCCAGATCGAAGAAGCCCAGCACCACCAGGCCCTTTTCCGGCAGTTTGGCGGTGAGCATCTTGCCCAGCGGGCCGTCCACCAGCGCATCGGCCTGCCGCTCATTCGCGAACAGGAAGGGAAAGTCCAGCAGGCCAAATTCCTTGACGATGCCATTGAGCGAGGTGGTCGATGCCACCAGCATCTCCTGCACACCGCCTTGCAGGGCCGCCTGCTGCTGCAGCTCGTTGCCGAGCTGGGACGACGCGAACTCCTGCACCTTGATCTTGCCGCCGGTCTTGGCGGCGACGATCTCGGCGAACTTGCGCACGCCCAGGCTGGTGGGATGGCCCGCATTGTTCAGATGGCCAAACTTGATGGTGCGTTCCTGGATGTCCTGCGCACCCGCCCCGCTGGCCAGGCCGAGCGAAAGAGCGGTGGCCAGCACGGCCAACGATGCCTTGATCTTCACGTGTTGTCTCCTTGGAATTGCGTCAGAATCGAATGGGACGGCGATTTTGAGAATCATGTTCCAGTTGGAATGCTATTCCATTTTTGCCGTGTGTTGCAATAGCGGAATCCATGGCCATCAACCTCGACCGATCCCTCGCTGCCCTTGAGTACCTCGCGGCACGCCCCGAAGGCCAGCCTCTGGCCTCGATTGCCGACGACCTGAACATCCCGCGCAGCGCATGCCACCGCATGCTCAGCGACCTTGTTCGTTGCGGCTGGGTGCGCCAGATGCGCGAGCACGGCGACTACGCGCTCACCACCAAGCTTGCCGCGCTGGGCCTCAACTACCTGAGCGGGTCCGGCATCGTCGACATCGCGCAGCCGCTGATCGACCGCATGGCCGAGATCTCGGGCGAACTCGTGCGTCTGGCCATCGTTGACGGCGAGCGCCTGACCTTCGTTGCCAAGGCGCAGGGCGCCAAGGCGGGCCTGCGCTACGACCCGGACGCAGGCACCGATGTGCGCCTGTCGTGCAGCTCGGCAGGCCATGCGTGGCTGGCCACCCTGCCCGAGAACCAGGCGCTGGAGATCGTGGCGCGCCAGGGCTTTGGCAGCCGCGAGCAGTTTGGGCCCAAGGCGCCCAACACCGTGAAGGCACTCGCGAAAATCCTCGAGGACACGCGCCGGCGCGGCTACAGCACGATCAATGAAATGTTCGCGCCAGGCATGAGTGCCATGGCGGCGGCGATCCAGCGCCCGGGCGAAGCCGCCATCGGCGTGATCACGATCGCAGGCCCGCTGATCCGCTTGACGGAATCGCGCATGAAGGAGCTCGGCCCGGCGCTGGTCGCGATCGCTGCCGAACTGGCCTTGGCCAGCACCTCTTCGCCCATCTTCGAGCGCTACCGCGTCCGCGAGACCGAGCCCGGTTGAGGCCTGTCGGGTGTCCCGGCATGTCGCGGCCTGCTACCGTGTGGGCATCGCCACCCTACCGGAAAGCCCTCCATGCGCCATTTCCTCGCTCCCTGCCTGCTGCTCGCCGCCGCCGCCACCACCGCCGCCCATGCCGAAGAGATCGGCTCGGTGGACACCGTGTTCAAGTTCATCGGGCCGGACCACAAGATCGTGGTCGAGGCCTACGACGACCCCGGCGTGACGGGGGTCACCTGCTACATCTCGCGCGCCAAGACGGGGGGCATCAAAGGCGCCTTCGGCCTGGCCGAGGACAAGTCCGAGGCGTCCATCGCCTGTCGCCAGGTCGGCCCGATCGCCATCGGCAAGCCCATCAAGGAGCAGGAAGAGATCTTCAGCGAACGCACCAGCCTGATCTTCAAGCGGCTGCGCATCGTGCGCATGGTGGACGCCAAGCGGCATTCGCTGGTCTACCTCACCTACTCCGACCGCGTGATCGAAGGCTCGCCTCAGAACTCGGTGGCGGTGGTGGCGGTGGACCGCGCCACGCCGATGCCGGTGAAGTGACGGGCGTTATCCTCTGCGGCCCTTGACCGATTGCCTTTCATGACATCCGATACCCAAGAACCCATTCACGAAGCCCGCGTCTGGAGCGACGAACACTGGACCGCCCGCGTCATCAAGAACGACGACGATGACGGTTGGGCCGTCGCCATGTACCTGGACAACGGGGCCGAACCCGCACTGGTCGGCCCCTGGACCATGGGCCGCGACAAGAAGAACCCCAAGCCGCTGGACACCGCGGCCTTCAACACCCTGGTGAAGACCGCGAAAGAGGTGATCCGCCGCTCCGAGCAGCAGCGGCATGCGGAGCTGAACAAGAACGTGACCGTGACGGTGGACGGGCAGCGCATCCGCGTCGCGCTGGCCATCGTGCCCGACGAGGAGGGCGCCACCGCCACGCTGCGCGCGCTCGACGAGTTCGACACCGAGTTGGCCTGCGTGCCCGTGCCGCCCACCTTCAAGCTGAACGTGGACAGCGCGCAGGCCTGGATCGCCGCCGGTTTCGAGAGGCCCGCGCGATGATCGACGGCCTGGTCGCCGGGCGCCTGATGGGCGAGGCCTCCCGCCGCGTGGACAAGGCCGGGCGCGGCTACATCGTGGCCCGGGTGCTGGCCCGCAACCGGGCGGACGAGGAGTTCATCGTCAACGTGATCGCCTTCGACGAGGCGGCCGGCCAGGCGCTGGTGGCGCTGCGCGACGGCGAATCGCTCAGCCTCTCGGGCGGGCTCACGCCCAAGGTCTGGACGGACAAGCAGGGCATCGTGCGCCCCAGCCTGGACATGGTGGCCACCCACGTGCTGTCGGCGCACCAGCCCGGCGGCGGGGCTTGACCCCGCTTGCCCCAAGGGCGCGCGCCTCTGCGAAAATTGCCCGGATGAACGCGACCAACACCACCGAACTCATGAACACCCTGGGGCTGCAGGCCAAGGCGGCCTCGGCGCTCATGGCCAAGGCCAGCGCGGCCACCAAGCTGGCGGCCCTGCGCGGCCTGGCCGCGCTGCTGCGCGCCAACGTGGACGCGCTGCAGGTGGACAACGCGAAAGACCTGGAGCGCGCCCGCGCCAATGGCCTGAGCGAACCCATGGTGGACCGGCTCAAGCTCACGCCCAAGGTCATCGAGACCTGCGCCCAGGGCTGCGAGCAGCTCGCGGCCATGCCCGACATCATTGGCGACATCAGCGGCATGAAGCAGATGCCCAGCGGCATCCGCGTGGGCCAGATGCGCGTGCCCATCGGCGTGTTCGGCATGGTCTACGAGAGCCGGCCCAACGTGACGATCGAGGCCGCCTCGCTGTCGATCAAGAGCGGCAACGCGGCCATCCTGCGCGGAGGCTCCGAGGCCATCGAATCCAACCGCGCCCTGGCCGCGCTGGTGCAGCGCGCGCTGACGGACGCCGGCCTGCCGGCCGACGCGGTGCAACTGGTGCCGACGACGGACCGCGCCGCCGTGGGCCAGCTCATCACCATGCCGCAGTACGTGGATGTGATCATCCCGCGCGGTGGCAAGGGGCTGATCGAGCGCATCAGCGCCGAGGCCAAGGTGCCGGTCATCAAGCACCTGGACGGCAACTGCCACACCTACGTGGACGAGCCCTGCGACATCGCGCTGGCGGTGAAGGTGACCGACAACGCCAAGACGCAGAAGTACAGCCCCTGCAACGCCACCGAGAGCCTGCTGGTGGCGCGCGGCGTGGCGGCCGATTTCCTGCCGAAGATCGGCGCCATCTTCGCCGCCAAGGGCGTGGAGATGCGGGCCTGCCCCGAGAGCCGGGCGATCCTGGCGGCGGTGCCGGGCGCGGACCTGAAGGACGCGACCGAGGCCGACTGGTCGGAGGAATACCTTGCCCCGGTCATCAGCATCAAGCTGGTGGCGGGCGTGGACGAGGCCATCGCCCACATCAACCGCTACAGCAGCCACCACACCGACGCCATCATCACCACCGACCACGTGCACGCCCAGCGTTTTCTGCGTGAAGTGGACTCGGCCAGTGTCATGGTGAATGCGAGCACCCGCTTCGCCGACGGTTTCGAGTTTGGCCTGGGGGCCGAAATCGGCATTTCCACCGACAAGTTCCACGCCCGCGGCCCGGTGGGGGTGGAAGGCCTGACCTCGCTCAAGTACGTGGTGCTGGGCGAGGGTGAAGTGCGCGGCTGACGCCCTGAAAGACCGGCCGTGAAACGCCCGGTGCGCCTGCTGGCATTCCTGGCCCTGGCGCATGCGGATGGGGCTGTGGCGGGTGAAGCGGTGCAGAACTGGTTCAACGACCCGTTCTTCCAGATCTCGGCCGCCGTGCCCGACTGCCCCCGGCCTGCGGGGCCGTTCATCACCGAGCGCGAGCGGCTGGCCCAGACGCACCGGCGCGCCGAGAAGGGCACGACCTGCTGGCTCGCGAAAGCCTGCGATCGCCCCAACGCCTTCGCCTACGACCAGGACATCGCCACCGCCTTTCAGCAGGCCCTGAAACGGCGCCCCGCGTTCACCGCCGACAGCACGCTCTGGGTGACGGTGCAGGGGCGTGTGGTGTACATCGAGGGCTGTGCCAGGCGCCAGGCCGTGGCGGCGCAGGCCGAGGCCTTTGCGCGGGCGTTGCCGCACGTGCAGCAGGCCAGCGCGATCATCCGCCACGACCCCTCGGCGCGCCCGCCCTACCGGGCCGCCGCCGACCGCCCCTGAGGGCGTTCACCAGGAGTGAAGAGACCATGTGCCGCAACATCAAGACCCTGTTCAATTTCGAGCCACCCGCGACCGAGCTGGAAATCCGCGACGCCTCGCTGCAATTCGTGCGCAAGCTCAGCGGCTTCAACGTGCCGTCGCAGGCCAACGAAGCGGCGTTTGACCGCGCGGTGGAGCAGGTGGCGGCCACGGCGCGCGAACTCATGGCCTCGCTGCGCACCACGGCCGCGCCGCGCAACCGCGAGGTGGAGGCGGCCAAGGCGAAAGCGCGCTCGCTGGTGCGCTTCGGCCCGGGCGACTGAGCTTCAGCGTCTCCCCGGCCAGTCCGTCCCGCCTTCTCCTTCGAACACCGCGCGCAGCAGGTTGCCGGCCTGGGAGGCCAGGGTCAGCAGGCCCCAGATGAGCAGCCAGGGGCTGGCTCGGGCTGGGCGCATGCCGCCGTCCCACCAGTAGGCGAAGCCGCCGGTCAGGGCGAACAGGGCGCCCAGCAGCAGGAACACCCCCATCAGCAGCACCCGCAGGCCGGTGCTTTCGGGTGGCCGCCACACGCTGAACCAGGCGGCCAGGGCGGTCATCAGGGCGAAAATCGTCATCGGAATCCTCCCTTGGGCAGGCATGGGGTCGCTTCCAGGCGCTGGAAACGGCTTGAAATCGGCGTCATGCGCCCCCATTACACTGGTTGCCTCCCCAGCCGCCTATACCCCTCCCCCCTATGGTCCCGCACCTCGTCACCGCCCTGACCGGCCCCATCAACGAGCTCGAGCAGCGCATCCTCGAGTCCACCCCGGTGATCGAGCGCTGGTTCCGCCTCGAGTGGATGGAGCACACGCCGCCGTTCTACACCTCGGTGGACGTGCGCAACGCGGGTTTCAAGCTGGCGCCGGTGGACACGAACCTGTATCCCGGCGGCTGGAACCACCTCACGCCCGAGATGCTGCCGCTGGCGGTGCAGGCGGCGATGGCGGCGATCGAGAAAATCTGCCCCGAGGCCAAGAACCTGTTGCTGGTGCCCGAGAGCACCACCGACATCTTCTACCTGAGCAATCTGGCGCAGTTGCAGCGCATCTTCTACATGGCCGGGCTCAATGTGCGCCTGGGTTCGCTCTCCAACGACATCAAGGCCCCCACCACCATCGAGCTGCCCGGCGGCGACAAGGTGGTGCTGGAGCCGCTGCTGCGCAGCAAGCGCCGCCTGGGCCTGAAGAACTTCGACCCCTGCACCATCCTGCTCAACAACGACCTGAGCGCGGGCGTGCCCGGCATTCTGGAAGACCTGCACGAGCAGTACCTGCTGCCGCCGCTGCACGGTGGCTGGGGAACGCGGCGCAAGAGCCATCATTTCAAGGCCTATGAAGAGGTGTCCAAGCGCTTCGGCAAGCTGCTGGGCATGGACCACTGGCTGATCAACCCGATGTTCAACCAGTGCGGGCAGGTGGATTTCAACGAGGACGCCGGGCTGGAATGCCTGCGCAGCAACACCGACGCGCTGCTGGGCAAGATCCGCCGCAAGTACAAGGAATACGGCATCAACGAAAAGCCGTTCGTGGTGGTCAAGGCCGACAACGGCACGGGCGGCATGGGCATCCTGACGGTGCGCGACGCCAAGGACATCGACAACCTCTCGGCCAAGACCAAGGCCCGCATGGCCGTGGGCCAGGCCGGGCAGGAAGTGCACGAGGTCATCATCCAGGAAGGCGTGCTGACCAACGAGCGCATCAACAGCGCGGTGGCCGAGCCCGTGGTCTACATGATGGACCGCTACGTGGTCGGCGGCTTCTACCGCGTGCACGCCGACCGCGGTGTGGACGAGAACCTCAACGCGCCCGGCTCCAGCTACGTGCCGCTGGCGTTCGAGCAGAGCGCACAGCTGCCGCAGCCCGGCCAGAAGCCCGGCGCGAGCGTGCCCAACCGCTTCTACATGTACGGCGTGATCGGCCGCCTGGCCATGCTGGCGGCGAGCTACGAGCTGGAAGCCACCGACCCGGACGCCGAAGTCTACGAGTGAGTTGCTGCGGCGCAACATTCGACGCGGGCGCCACTGTTTAGAGCGCTGAGCCGGCAGACAAGGTCCCTCCGGCGGGCGCACAATCGCATTCCCTCGACAACCGAACCCCGTGCCAACAGGCCGGGGTTGTTTTGTGTCCGCTTCCAAATCGTCACTGGCTGCGCTCACCCTCGGCGCCATTGGCGTGGTGTACGGCGACATCGGCACCAGCGTGCTGTACGCCATGAAGGAGGTCTTTGGCTCCGGCCACGTGCCTTTCACCCACGCCAACGTCTACGGCATCCTGTCCATCCTGTTCTGGACGCTGACGGTCATCGTCTCCCTCAAGTACGTGGTGCTGGTGCTGCGCGCCGACAACAACGGCGAAGGCGGCCTGATCGCGATGCTCGCGCTGGCCTCCATGGCGGTGAAGGAGCGGCCCGCGCTGCGCCAGACGCTGCTGGCCATCGGCATCTTCGGCACCGCACTGTTCTATGGCGACGGCGTCATCACGCCGGCGATCTCGGTGCTCTCGGCCGTCGAGGGCCTGGAGGTGATCTCGCCGCACTTCAAGCACTACGTGGTGCCCATCACCTTGCTGGTGCTGTTCGCGCTGTTCGCGGTGCAGAAGCGCGGCACCAGCGGCATCGGCCGTTTCTTCGGCCCGATCACCCTGGCCTGGTTCCTCACCATCGCGGCGCTGGGCGTGTCGCAGATCGTGGGCCATCCCGAGATCCTGGGCGCGCTCAGCCCGCTGCATGCGCTGCGCTTCATGTGGGCGCAACCCGGCACCAGCTTCATCATCCTGGGCGCGGTGGTGTTGTGCGTCACCGGCGCCGAGGCGCTGTACGCCGACCTGGGCCACTTCGGCAAGCGCCCGATCCGCCTGGCCTGGTTCACCGTCGTCATGCCCTGCCTCACGCTGAACTACTTCGGCCAGGGCGCATTGCTGCTGGCCGACCCGGCGGCCGTGAAGAACCCGTTCTTCAACATGGCGCCCGAGTGGCTGCTGCTGCCGCTGGTGATCATGGCCACCATGGCCACGGTGATCGCCTCGCAGGCCCTGATCACCGGTGCCTTCAGCGTGACCAAGCAGGCGATCCAGCTCGGTTACCTGCCGCGCCTGAAGATCCAGCACACCAGCGTGAAGCACACCGGCCAGATCTACATGCCGTTCGTGAACTGGAGTTTGTTCACCGCCATCGTGCTGGCGGTGGTGATGTTCAAGTCGTCCAGCAACCTCGCGGCGGCCTACGGCATCGCGGTCACGCTGGACATGCTCATCACCACGGTGCTCACCTTCTACGTGGTGCGCTACAGCTGGAAGTACCCGCTGTGGCTGTGCGTGCTGGCCACCGGCTTCTTCTTCGTGGTCGACCTCGCTTTCTTCAGCTCCAACCTGCTCAAGCTCTTCGCCGGCGGCTGGTTCCCGCTGCTCATCGGCGGCGCGGTGTTCACGCTCATGATGACCTGGAAGCGCGGCCGCTCGCTCATGACCGAGGCGCAGCACGCCGAATCGATCGAGCTGAACAGCTTCCTCGATGCGCTGTTCATCGCACCGCCCGTGCGGGTGGAGGGCACGGCGGTGTTCCTCACGGCCGACATCGGCACCGTGCCCAACGCCATGTTGCACAACCTCAAGCACAACAAGGTGCTGCACGAGCAGAACCTGTTCGTGACCGTGCGCAGCCAGGAGGTGCCCTGGATCGGGCTGAACAAGCGGCTGGAGATCGAGCCGCTGGGGCACGACTGCTGGCAGGTGGTGGTGAACTATGGCTTCAAGAACGACCTGGACCTGCCCGAGGCGCTGTCGGCCATGCGCGGGCGCGGCTGCGACATGGGCCCCATGACCACCAGCTACTTTCTCTCGCGCGATGTGGTGGTGCCCACCATCGGCAGCGGCATGGCGCCCTGGCGCGAGAAGCTGTTCGCCCAGATGCACCACAACGCGAGCGCGGCGGCCGAGTTCCTGAACCTGCCGAGCAACGCGGTGATCGAGCTGGGCTCGAAAGTGGAGATCTAGGGTTCAGATTGTCCGGAAGGACGCCTGGTGGTCCGAGATGGTCCTCGGCCGTGAGCAGGCTTCTGTCGATGGGCTTGTCGCCTCGCAGAGAGTAGAGGTCGAATTTTTCGTCCCCGATGACCCGCGCCAGTGCGTCGTGGTGTTGGGCTGGAAGGCGATGTGGCCGGTCTTCGTCAGCGCACCCTCGGGGTGGCGCCTGGTCTCGTTGAACAACAGGTGGGCGAACGGCTTGACGTGGACCCTGACGAATGCGTTGCCCACGCCGGGGAGGCCGGAGCCGAGGGCGTTCTTGATGATGGGATTCATGCGCGGCTCAGGCGCTGGCCAGCGCGGTGCGGGCCTGGTTGACGCGCGCCTGCAGCCAGGCCGGCAAGGACGGGGTGCGTTCCAGCGCGTCCAGGGGCACGTCGAAGCGGTACGCCACCTTTCCCGAGTTGGGAACGACCACGAAGCAGCCCGACACCTCGTCATTGGCGCGGGCGTTGTACTCCAGCAGTTGAATCTCGTTGCCGGGTTGATGGCCGAGGTCGACGTACATGACGAGACCCGAATCGCCTTTGGGAATCAGTCCGACGATGGTGCCGTCCACCTCGAAGTGAGGGGTCCGGGCGGTGCCCTGACAGTTGTCCAGCTGGGTTTGCTCAAAGAGCTTGTGCATCAAGGCGGCATAGCGCATGGTTGGGTCCTGGTTGAACGGCCGGGCCGTCTCGAGCGCGACCCGTCAGGAAGTAGTGCGGGGCCTGGCGGTTCGGTTCCGTCGGCGCCCGCCGAGCAGGGTTTCGGGGCCATTGCCGGTGGCCCCCGTGCGTTGTGTCGCCGCCCGGCACAATCGCCCGATGTCTTCCTCCGCGTCGCCTTCCTTTTTTCGAGACGTCAACCTCTCGGCCGCCACGGCCGGCTTCGTGGCCGTTCTGGTCGGCTTCACCAGCTCGGTGGCCATCGTCTTCCAGGCCGCGCAGGCGTTCGGCGCCACCCCCGCGCAGATCACTTCCTGGATGTGGGCGCTCGGCCTGGGCATGGGCCTGTGCTCGGCCATTCCCTCGCTGGTGCTGCGCCAGCCCGTCATGATCGCCTGGAGCACGCCGGGCGCGGCGGTGCTGGCCACGGCGGGCCTTGCCGGCGGCTTCACCATGGCCGATGCCGTGGGGGCTTTCCTCATCAGCGCCGCTCTGATCGTGCTGGTGGGCGCCACCGGCTGGTTCGAGCGCGTGATGAACAAGATTCCGATGGCGATCGCCTCGGCCCTGCTGGCCGGCGTGCTGGCGCGCTTTGGCCTGCAGGCCTTCGCCGCCGCGCAGACCGCGCTGCCGCTGGTGGTGCTGATGCTGCTGGCCTACCTGCTGGGCCGACGCCTGCTGCCGCGTTATGCGGTGCCGCTCACGCTGGCGGTGGCCATCGCCTACGTGGTGGCGCGGGGCCAGTTCAATGGCGGCGCAGTGAGCTTCGAACTCGCCATGCCCGTGTTCACCCTGCCCGTCTTCAGCCTGGCCGCGTTCACCAGCCTGGCGCTGCCGCTGTTCGTCGTCACCATGGCCTCGCAGAACCTGCCGGGCGTGGCCGCGATCCGCGCGGCGGGTTACGACATGCCGATCTCGAAGATCATCACGCTCAGCGGCGCGGCCACGCTGGTTCTCGCGCCCTTCGGTGCCTTCGCGCTCAACCTCAGCGCCATCACCGCGGCCATCTGCATGGGCCCCGAAGCCCATGCCGACCCGAAGAAGCGTTACACCGCCGCCGTGGTGTGCGGCGGCATCTACGTGCTGATCGGTCTCTTCGGCGCGGCCATCACCGGACTGCTCATCGCCTTCCCGCGCGAGCTGGTCATGGCCATCGCCGGCATCGCGCTGCTGGGCAGCATCGGTGGCGGCCTGCACGCCGCGCTCAAGGACGACGCGCACCGCGAGGCCGCTCTCATCACCTTTCTCGTCACGCTCAGCGGCGTGGTCATCGGCGGCATCGGCTCGGCCTTCTGGGGCGTGGTCGCCGGCGCCCTCGCGCTGCTTGTGCAACAGTACGGACTCACCTCGAAAAAGCCCTGAACGAACAATGCCATGAAAAAAATCCTCGTCGTCGCCGACCCGCTCGAAGCCTTCAAGATCCACAAGGACACCACCTTCGCCATGATGCGCGAGCTGCAGCGGCGCGGCCACACACTGGCGGCCTGCGAGCCCGAGCACCTGCAGTGGCAGAGCGGCCAGCCGGTGACGGCGCAGGTGCGCCACGTCACGCTCACCGGTGACGCCGAGGCCTGGTTCACCACCACGCGCGAAGGCCGCGAGCCGCTGCACAGCTTCGACGCCGTGCTGATGCGCAAGGACCCGCCGTTCGACAGCGAGTTCTTCTACGCCACGCACCTGCTGGAGCAGGCCGAGCGCGAAGGCGCGCGCGTGTTCAACAGCCCGCGCGCGCTGCGCGACCATCCGGAAAAACTCGCGCTGATGGAGTTCGCGCGGTTCGCGCCGGCCACGCTGGTGACGCGCCGGCCCGAGGCCATCCGCGCCTTCCACGCCGAGCACAAGGACATCATCCTCAAGCCGCTCGACGGCATGGGCGGCATGGGCATCTTCCGAGTCGGGCCCGACGGCATGAACCTGGGCTCCATCATCGAGACGCTGAACCAGGGCGGCGCCACCAGCGTGATGGTGCAGCGCTACCTGCCGGAGATCGTGCTGGGCGACAAGCGTCTGCTGCTGATCGGTGGCCAGGTCGCGCCTTTCGTGCTCGCGCGCATTCCGCAGGGCAGCGAGGTGCGGGGCAACCTCGCGGCCGGTGGCAAGGGCGTGGCCCAGCCGCTGAGCGACACCGACCGCGCCGTGGCCGAGGCCATCGCGCCCACGCTGGCCGCGCGCGGCCTGCTGCTGGTGGGGCTGGACATGATCGGCGACAAGGTGACCGAGATCAACGTCACCAGCCCGACGTGCTTCCAGGAGATCCAGCAGCAGACCGGTTTCGACGTGCCCGCGATGTTCGTCGACGCGCTGGAGGCGGCGCTCGCATGAGCGACGCTCCGGCACCGCAGGAGCAGCCGCGCAACCCGTTGCACGGTCTCACACTGGAGGCGATCCTCACCGCGCTGGTGGAGCACTACGGCTGGGACGGCCTGGGCGAGCGCATTCCGGTGCGCTGTTTCAACATCGACCCGAGCATCCCGTCCAGCCTGCGCTTCCTGCGCAAGACCCCGTGGGCGCGCGAGAAGGTGGAAGGGCTGTACCTGTTCATGCTGCGCGAGCAGCGCCGCGCCGGTCGGGGCTGACCCGATGCTGGCGGGCCGCCATCCCCGCTACATTACGACCCAGGCTCAATAACCCCTGGAAGTGGATTCAAGATGGCGACTCGGCGCAGTAACACGGCGGTGCGACAAGGGCGCAAGGTGCTCAACCTCGCTGGTTACGTCACCTCCCACCTCACGGTGCTGGCCAACCGGCTCTCCAGCGGGGCCTCGCGGCTGTACCTCCAGCGCTACGGCATCGGCATCATCGAGTGGCGCGTGCTGGCCATGCTGGCGGTCGAGCCCCGCATCTCGCCGGTGCGCGTCTGCCAGGTCATCGGGCTGGACAAGGGCGCCGTCAGCCGCGAGATGCGCAAGCTCGAAACCAAGGGCTATCTCACGGTGGAGGAAGACCCCGAGAGCCCGCGCCGGCACACGCTGGCGCTCACGCCCGAGGGCTATGCCGTCCACGACGAGGTCATCCGCGCCGCTTTGGAGCGCGAACGCCGCCTGCTCAAGGGCCTGTCGGCCAGCGAAGTGGAGACGCTGCTGGACCTGCTGGTGCGCGCCACGGCCAACGTCCCGTTCGTGAACGAGTACGAGCCGCCCGAGGCCGCCTCCGCTCCACGCCCGCGCAAGAAGAAAGCCTGAGGCGGGCGCGCCCGCCGCGCTCAGTCCCTGGCGCGCGCTTCGTCGCCGTCGGTGGGCCGGGTCACCACGTGGCTGAGCGAAGGCGGGATCTCGCCCGTGCCCGGGTTGCCGATGCGGCGGCGGAACAGCTCGGTGCGCGCCAGCAGGATGGTGGTCACCGGCACCGTGAGCGAGAGGAAGATGATGATCAGCCAGGCGTGCAGCGAGAGCCGCTCGTCCTGGGCCGAGAAATAGATGATGCTGGCCAGCGTGACGCACCAGGCCGAGAAACTGAACGCCAGCGCGGGCGGATGCATGCGCTGAAAGAAAGTCTTGAAGCGCACCACGCCGATGGCGGCGGTGAGCGTGAAGATGCCGCTGAGGATCAGCAGCAGCGCCACCGGGATTTCGGCCCAGAGCGAGACACCGGCCGGCATCATCATTCGATCACCTCGCCGCGCAGCAGAAACTTGGCCATGGCGGCCGAGCTCACGAAACCGAAGACGGCGATCAGCAGCGCCGCCTCGAAGTACATCGCGCTGCGGTAGCGGATCGCCAGCACCATGAGCACCAGCATGCCGATGGTGTAGATCAGGTCCATGGCCAGCACGCGGTCCTGCGCCGAGGGGCCGCGGTACAGGCGCAGCAAGCCCAGCGCCATGGCGAGCACGTAACAGGCCAGCGCGAAGACGATGGCGCCGAAGAGGAAGGGACTCATTCGAAGATCTCCATCAGGGGACGCTCGTAGCGCTGCTTGATCAGCGCGATCTCGTGCTGTGCGTCGTCGAGGTCGAAGATGTGCACCAGCAGTGCGCTGCGGTCCAGCGCGATCTCGGACCAGATGGTGCCCGGGATCACGCACATGATGGCGGCCAGCACCGCCAGGCCGTTGGGGTCGCGCAGGTCCAGCGGCACGGTGATGAAAGCGCCCTTGGGCATGCGATCGCCGCGGCCCAGCGTGCCGCGCAGCACGCGCCAGTTCCACTCGATCACGTCCACGCCCACGCGCAGGAACAGCTTGAAGGCCACCCAGGGGTGGCTGAAGCGCACCGGCGTCGGGCGCAGCGACTGCGTGAGCAGCGGCACGGCGAAGCCCAGCACCAGGGCCATGAGCCATTGGCCCAGGCTGTAGGGGTTGTTGAGCACCAGCCACAGCGCGACCAGCGCGAGCGACAACAGGGGGGCGGGGAACAGGCGCCGCATCATGGCTGTTTCTCCGGCACGGGCACGCCCAGGCGCTCGGCGTTGGTGGCGGTGGGCAGCGGCCGCGCCGAGAGCACGGCGTCGATGTAGCCGCGCGGGTGGTACAGCGCGCTGGCGGTGGCGGCGGTGTAGCGCATCACCGCTTCACCGCGCACCGTGAACAGCACGCACAGACCGATCAGGACCGCGATGGGCACGTACTCGGCCACGCGCAGCATGTGGCCGCCGCGTTCCATGGGGGCCCAGAAGAACCGGATGCCGGTGCGCGAGAGCGCCACCAGGGCGAACAGGCCGGAGGTGATGACCAGCCCGATCAGCGTCCAGCTGGCGGTGCTCACGGCGGGGGTGCCGCTCTGCAGCGGCAGCAGGGCCGAGAGCATGGCGAACTTGCCGATGAAGCCCGAGAGGGGCGGCAGGCCGGCGACCAGCACGGTGCAGCAGATGAACGCCAGGCCCAGCAGGGCGGTGGTCGCGGGGATCGCGCGGCCGATCAGCACTTCCTCGTCCTCGTCGAGGTTGGCGGTCTTGGCGATTTCCAGGTCGGCGAGGGCGAACGGCAAGTGGTCCTCTTCGTCTTCCGGCGCGCGCTGGCTCGCGGGGTCGGTGCGCGAGCGGTCCATCAGCTCGGCCAGCAGGAAGAACGCGGCCACCGCCATCGTCGAACTCGGCAGGTAGTACAGCGCGCTGGCGGTGAGCTCGGGCCGCGCGAAGCCCAGCACCGCCAGCAGCGTGCCCGAGGACACGATGACCGAGAAGCCTGCCAGCCGCGCGGGCCGCTGCGAGGCCAGCATGCCGATGGCGCCGAAAGCCAGCGTGGCCATGCCGCCCCAGGCCAGCCACTGGCTGCCGAAGCCCGCCGAATGGCCGGCCTCGGGCGAGAAGAGCAGGGTGGACAGGCGCAGCAGCACGTAGATGCCCACCTTGGTGAGCAGCGCGAACATCGCCGCCGAGGGCGCGCTGGCGCTGGAGTAGGCCGGCACCAGCCAGAAGTTGAGCGGCCACATCGCGGCCTTGGCGAGGAAGGCCACGGCCAGGATGGCGCAGGCGGTGTGCAGCAGCGCGCGGTCGGCCGAGGCCACGTCCGGGATCCGCGCGGCCAGGTCCGCCATGTTGAGCGTGCCGGTCACGCCGTAGATCATCGAGGCGCCCACCAGGAACAGCGAGGAGGCGGCCAGGTTGATCGAGATGTACTGCAGGCCGGCCTTCACGCGCGAGGGGCCCGAGCCGTGCAGCAGCAGGCCGTAGGACGCGGCCAGCATGACCTCGAAGAACACGAACAGGTTGAACAGGTCGCCGGTCAGGAAGGCCCCGTTCAGGCCCATGATCTGGATCTGGAACAGCGGGTGGAAGTGCGCGCCGGCCTTGTGCCAGCGCGCCAGCGCGAACAGCAGCGCCATCAGGGCGACCATCGCGGCCAGCAGCAGCATCAGGCCCGAGAGGCGGTCGAGCACGAGCACGATGCCGAAGGGCATGTCCCAGTTGCCGGGCAGGTAGACGCCGAAGGCGCTCGGCCCCTCGCCCTGCTTGGTCCAGATCAGCAACAGCACGGCCACCGCCAGGTTGAGCAGCGTCGCGCTCAGGCCGATGGTGGCTTTGGTGCGGTGCCGGCGGTCGCCCACGAACAGCAGCACGCAGGCGGTGATCAGCGGCAGCAGGATGGGCGCGATCATCAGGTGCGGCATGAGCGCCGCGGTGATCGCCTGGGTCATTCCTCCGGTCACTCCGCGTCCCCCTGGCCGTCCACGTGGTCATTGCCGAAGAAGCCGCGCTGCGCGAGCAGCACGACGAGGAACAGCGCGGTCATGGCGAAGCCGATCACGATGGCGGTGAGCACCAGGGCCTGCGGCATCGGGTCGTCGTACTGCAGCAGCGTGGCTTCCAGTCCGGGGGTGAGCACGGGTTCGCTGTCCACCGACAGCCGGCCCATGCTGAAGATGAACAGGTTGACGCCGTAGCCCAGCAGGCACAGGCCCATGATGACCTGGTAGGTGCGCGGGCGCAGCATCAGCCACACGCCGCAGGTGGTGAGGGCGCCGATGGCGATGGCCATGACAAGTTCCATCAGTGGGTTCCTTCGGTTGAGGTTTCCTGCTCGACCACCTTGGCCTGGCGGTGGCCGCGCACCGACTGGTGGCCGAGCGCGGTGAGGATGAGCAGGGTCGCGCCCACCACCAGGGTGAAGACGCCGATGTCGTAGAACAGCGCGCTGGCGACGTGGATCTCGCCCAGCAGCGGCAGGTTCAGGTGGGCCGTGTGCGTGGTCAGGAACGGGTAGCCGAACCAGAACGAACCCAGGCCGGTGGCGGTGGCGGTCAGCAGGCCGGCGGCGATCCAGCGCTGCGGCATCAGCTGCATGTTGGCCTCGACCCACTGCGTGCCCGAGACGATGTACTGCAGGATGAACGCGGTGGAGAGCACCAGCCCGGCCACGAAGCCGCCGCCGGGTTCGTTGTGGCCGCGCATGAACAGGTAGACCGCGATCACCGACGCGATCGGCAGCAGCAGGCGCACCAGCACCGCCGGCACCATCAGGTAGCCCTGCGCGGTGTCCTCGGCCAGTTGCGGGTTGACGAGGTCGGTGTCCAGGTCGGCCGGGAGCGCGCGCTGCTGGGCCGTGAGTTCGGCGCTCTCGGGCGCGGGCCGGAAGCGGCGCAGCAGCGCGTAGACCGTGAGCGCCACGATGCCGAGCACGGTGATCTCGCCCAGGGTGTCAAAGCCCCGGAAGTCCACCAGCATCACATTGACCACGTTGGTGCCGCCGCCCTCGGGCAGGGCTCGCTCCAGGAAGAAGGGCGAGATGCTCTGCGGGAAGTCGCGCGTCATCAGGGCATAGGACAGGGCGGTCATGCCGCCGCCGGCGGCCAGCGCGAGCAGCAGGTCGCGCGAGCGCCGGGCCTTGGCCTTGGTGCGCTCCCACAGCGGTTCGCTGTCGTCCTGCACCTCCAGTCGCTTGGGCAGCCAGCGCAGGCCGAGCAGGATCAGCACCGTGGTCACGGCCTCGACCGAGAGCTGCGTGAGCGCGAGGTCGGGCGCGGAGAACCAGGCGAAGGTGATCACGGTCGTGAGGCCCGACACGCTCATGAGCGCCAGGGCCGTGAGCCGGTGGTACTTGGCCTGCCAGACCGCGCCGATGGCCGCGCCCACGCCCACCACCCACAGCAGGGCGAACATGGGTGAGAACGGCAGCAGCGTGCGCTCGCCGGGTGCCAGCGACGGGTTCGGCACCGCCAGGCGGAACGCGGCGACCGAGCCCACCACGGTCACCAGCACCAGCAGGAACAGCTGCGGCTGCAGGCGGCGCGTGCCCAGCAGGCGCAGGGCGCTGCGGGCGGCGGCGGTGAGCCGGGCCATGGCATGGTGGAACAGGCGCTTGCCGTTGAACAGGCCCACCAGCGGCGCGCGCTCGATGCGCCCGCTCTGCAGCGGCTTGCGCAGCAGCAGGTACAGGACGATGCCGCCGGCCAGCGCCAGGAAACTCATCCACAGCGGCAGGTTGAAGCCGTGCCACACCGCGAGATCGAATTCAGGCAGCGCCCCGCCCACCACCGGCAGCGCGGCGGTGCCCAGGACGTGCTGGATGGACCACTGCGGCACGATGCCCACCACCAGGCAGGCCAGCACCAGCACCTCGATCGGCACGCGCATCCAGTGCGGCGGCTCGTGCGGCACGCGCGGCAGGTTGGCGCAGGTGTCGGGGCCGAAGAACACGCGCGCCGTGAAGCGCAGCGAGTAGGCCACGCTGAAGATGCCCGCGACCACCGCCGCCACCGGCAGCACGCGCTGGAACCAGGGCGCCGCGCTCACGAACACCGCCTCGGTGAAGAACATCTCTTTCGAGATGAAGCCGTTGAGCAGCGGCACGCCGGCCATGGCCGCGCCGGCCACCACGGTCAGCGTGGCGGTCACCGGCATGTAGCGGGCCAGGCCTGAGAGGCGCCGGATGTCGCGCGTGCCGGCCTCGTGGTCGATGATGCCCACCGCCATGAACAGCGAGGCCTTGAAGGTGGCGTGGTTGATGATGTGGAACACCGCGGCCACGGCGGCCAGCGGGCTGTTCATGCCCAGCAGCGTGGTGATCAGGCCCAGGTGCGAGATGGTCGAGTAGGCGAGCAGGCCCTTGAGGTCTTTCTGGAAGATGGCGGCGAAGCCCCCGATCAGCAGCGTGATCAGGCCCGAGCAGGTGACGATCCAGAACCATTCGTCGGTGCCGGCGAGCACCGGCCACAGCCGGGCCAGCAGGAACACGCCGGCCTTCACCATGGTGGCCGAGTGCAGGTAGGCCGAGACCGGGGTGGGGGCGGCCATGGCGTGCGGCAGCCAGAACTGGAACGGGAACTGCGCGCTCTTGGTGAAGGCGCCGAGCAGGATGAGGACGAGCGCCGTGCTGTAGAGCGGGTGGGCGCGCACCACGTCGCCGGCGCGCAGCACCACGTCCAGGTCGTAGCTGCCGACGATGTGGCCGAGCACGAGCACGCCGGCCAGCAGGCACAGGCCACCGGCGCCGGTCACAGTGAGGGCCATGCGGGCGCCGCGCCGCGCATCGCGGCGGTGGTGCCAGTAGCCGATGAGCAGAAAGGAGAAGAGGCTGGTGAGTTCCCAGAACAGCACCAGCTGGATCAGGTTGCCCGAGAGGACGACGCCGCTCATGGCGCCCATGAAGGCGAGCAGGAAGGAGAAGAAGCGCGGCACCGGGTCGTCGGGCGACATGTAGTAGCGCGCGTAGAGCACCACCAGCGAGCCGATGCCCAGGACCAGCATGGAGAACATCCAGGCGAAGCCGTCCATGCGCAGCACGAAGTTCAGGCCGAGCGAGGGCAGCCAGACGAACTCCTGCCGGATGACGCCCCCGGCGGCCACTTCGGGGAAGTACATCGCGGCTTGCACGGTGCAGAAAAGTGCGATCGCACCCGCCAGGGTGGATTCGGTGTTGCGCGCGTTCGCGGGCAGCAGCGCGGCGAGCAGGCTGCCCACGAATGGGAGGGCGACAAGGAAGATCAGGGAGACGTGCATGGGCCTTCGAGTTTAGTGGCATGAGTTTGCAGTGCCTCCAGGGTTCCCCCTCCATGGGGCTTGTATCGCGGTTTTTTCTTTCTGCGGCTTCGCGGCGGGCCGGGGGTGGGGACCGCCTGCTCCGGCCTTGCTCGCGGGCGTCTGCCCAGGCATGCCGACGCCGCCTCATCAACACCGACTTGGCACGCACGCTCTGTGGCAACCGCGAATGGAGGCCTGCGCAGGCGGTCCCCACCCCCGTCCCGCAACACACCTGTGCACACCAGCCTTGCTTGCCAACATCATTTCTGGGGCGGGTGGTTCGGGCATTCGGGCGCTGGCCCCATTCGCGGTTGCCACAGAGGTCGAGGACCCGACACGGTGTTGACACAGGGGTGTGTGCGGACCCGGGCAGGCGCCCGCGAGCGGCCGGCGACCGAATGACCGGACCACCCGACCTCGCCCAAAAGGAGGCGAGAGGCCAGGGCTTTGTGGCACCATGCCCGGTTGCCTTTCGCCAGACCCGACCCATGACCGCCCCCCGCCACGGCCCCTTGATCGCCAACCTCGTCGCCCAGCTCGCCTTCGGCCTGCTGGCCATGACCATCTGCATCCCCTCGATGCAGGAGTGGGGCGCGATCTTCGGCTCCAGCCAGGCCGCGGTGCAGCTCACTTTCAGCGGTTATGTGGTGGCCTACGGCGGGCTGCAGCTGCTGTACGGCCCGCTGTCCGACCGCCTCGGGCGCAAGAAGATCCTGCTGCTCGGCATCGCGCTGGGCGGTCTCGGCTCGCTGCTGGCCGCCCTCGCGGGCGAACTGTTCATGCTCACCGCCGCGCGCGTGCTGCAAGGCGCGGGCTGTGCCGCCGGCATGGTGGTGGGCCGCGCCATGGTGCAGGACCTGTTCGACGGCCCTGAGCGCACCCGCGTCATGGCCTACATCGGCATGGCCATGGGCCTGGTCCCGCCGCTGGCCACCATCATCGGCGGGCAGCTGCATGTGCGCCTGGGCTGGCAGGCCAACTTCGTGCTGCTGACCGGGCTGTCCCTCGTGCTGTTCATCGCCGCCTGGCGCGGCCTGCCCGACCACACCGCCCCGGCCGGACCGCAGCAGACGCACTGGCTGCGCGACATGGCCTCGTCCTACGCGCAACTCGCGCGCGCCCCGGGCTTTCTGCTCTACGTGGCCCTGCTCTCCATGACCACTGCCACTTTCTACGCCTTCCTCGCGGGCGCGCCCATCGTGCTCGGCAGCTACGGCGTGGGCCCGGCGGGCATCGGGTACCACATCATGCTGGTGCCGCTGGCCTACATCGTCGGCAACTACCTCACCACCCACCTGGTGCACCGCATCGGCGAGCGCACCGTCATGCGCCTGGGTCAGGGCAGCTCGCTGCTGGGCATCGGCCTCATGCTCGCGCTCGCGCTGGCCGGGGTGGACACGCCGCTGGCGCTCTCGCTGCCCCTGCTGCTGCTGGGCATGGGGCACGGCCTGCTGGTGCCGCCCACGCTCATCGGCACCGTGGGCCTGTTGCCGGCGCTGGCGGGCGCGGCCGCCGCCGTGGCCGGCCTGATGCAGCAGCTCATGGGTGCGGTGGGCGGTTTCGTGGTGGGCCTCGTGCCGCACGATGGCGCGGTGAACCTGGGCTGGCTGATGCTCGCGCTCTCGGCCTGCGCCGCGGTGGCCATGGCGCTGCTGCAGCGCGGCCAGGCCAGCCGCCCGGCGGCCGGCTGATCACACGCCCGAACGGGGGCGCCGGTATACTGGCCCGACCATGCGCCCTTGGCTTGCCGCCGTCTTCGCCCTGCACCTCTTCCTGAGTGTGGGTGCGTGGGCATTCGGGCCTTCCCATGGGGTGGAAGCCGTTCAGGCCAGCCCTGCGCAGAGCCTGGTGATCGAGGTGGCGGCCACCGCCGCCCAGCCGGCGCCCGACGACGGCCTGAGCGCCGACCACTGGCCCGGGCATGGCCCGACCGACGCCCAGGCCGACCTGCCCGAGTGCCTGGATGCGCCCATCGCCACGTCCGGCCCGGGCGAACACCTGCGCACACCGTCGGCGCCCCCGGCGCAAGACCTCACGCCGCCCGTGCTCGACGGGCTCCAGCGACCGCCCCGCAGCCTGCTCGCCCTCGCCTGACCGTTTCCGCCGCGCGGCCCTGAGGCCGCTCCGGCGCCCAGGTGTCCCCTTTTTTCGCCAGGCCGCTGGCGCCCCGTTCTATGGAACTGCTCACCGACCCCAATGTCTGGATCGCGTTCGCGATGCTCACCGCGCTCGAAATCGTGCTCGGCATCGACAACATCATCTTCATCTCGATCCTCGTGGGCCGGCTGCCGCCGCACCTGCGCGACAAGGCCCGCCGCCTCGGCCTGGGCTTTGCCATGGTCTCGCGGCTGGCGCTGCTGTTCACCCTGAGCTGGATCATGGGCCTCACGGCCGACCTGTTCACCGTGGTCGGCCAGGGCATCAGCGGGCGCGACATCGTGCTGCTGCTGGGTGGCCTGTTCCTGCTCTACAAGGCTTCGCACGAAATCTTCGTCGAGGTCGAGGCGCGCGAGCAGCACGGCCCGGCGGAGACCGACAGCGCCGAGCTCAAGGCCGCCGGCAGCAAACTGTTCTGGGGAATCATCGGCCAGATCGCCATCATCGACATCGTGTTCTCGCTCGACTCGGTCATCACCGCCGTGGGCATGGTCGACCAGATCAGCGTGATGGTGGCCGCCGTGGTCGTGTCGGTCGGCGTGATGCTGGTGGCGGCCCGGCCGATCGGCAATTTCGTGGACGCCCACCCCTCCGTCAAGGTGCTGGCCCTGGCTTTCCTGGTCATGGTGGGCATGGCGCTCACCGCCGAGGCCTTCGACCGCGAAGTGCCCAAGGGTTACATCTACGCCGCCATGGCCTTCTCGCTCGCGGTCGAGGCGCTCAACATCCGCGCCCGCGCCAAGCGGCAGGCCTTGGCCGCCCGCCAGGGCAGCTGAACACCGTTTCTTCTTCTCTCACTCACTCAACCATCCGTTGTTTTTTCAAGGACCCCCATGAACCCGCATCTCGACCTCTCCTCCCCCGCCGCCGCCGGCCAGGCCCTTGCCGTTGAACGCAACCGCGTGCTGCGCAACACCTACTGGCTGCTTGCGCTCTCCATGATCCCCACCGTGCTGGGCGCCTGGCTCGGCGTGGTCACCGGCATCACCGCGCCGCTCACCGGCTTCCTCGGCATCGCCGTCTTCCTGGGCGGCGCCTTCGCCTTCATGTTCGCGATCGAGAAGACCAAGAACTCCGCCGCCGGCGTGCCCGTGCTGCTGGCCTTCACCTTCTTCATGGGCCTGATGCTCTCGCGCCTGATCGGCTCGGTGCTCGGCCTGGCCAACGGCGCGGGCCTGATCATGACCGCCTTCACCGGCACCGGCGTGATCTTCCTCGGCATGGCCACGCTGTCCACCGTCATCAAGCGCGACCTGGGCAACATGGGCAAGTTCCTGTTCATCGGCATGATCATGCTGCTCGTGGCCGGCATCGCCAACGTGTTCATCCAGTCCGGCGCGCTCATGATCACGCTCTCCGTGCTGGCCATCGGCATCTTCTCGGCCTTCATCCTGTACGACCTCAAGCGCGTGCGCGACGGCGAGGAGACCAACTACATCACCGCCACCCTGGGCGTGTACCTGAGCCTGTTCAACATCTTCCAGAGCCTGCTGGCCCTGCTGGGCATCGCCGGCGGCCGCGAGGAGTGAGGCGGCGGGGCTGAGGGCGGTGCACTCCTCCTCAGCCACGCCCTGCGCGTGGTGCCCAGCGGTGACGCGCGTGGCTTGCGGGCGCGTCCGGGCGCACCCGCCGCTCAGGCGTTGAGGATCACCTCGAAGCCGCCGTAGATCATGCGCTGGCCGTCGAAGGGCATCTTCATGTCCTTCACGCGCGGGTCTTCCATGAACTTCTTCATGCCCTCGTCGCGCCTGGCGCGCGAAGGCCAGGTGATCCAGGAGAAGACCACGGTTTCGTCCGGCTTGCGCTGCACGGCCATGGGGAACGAGGTCAGCTTGCCGTCGGGCACGTCGTCGCCCCAGGTTTCCACGACGCTCAGCGCGCCGAACTCCTTGAAGACCACGGCCGCCAGGCGGGCGTGTTCGAGGTACTCCTTCTGCTTGTCGCTGGGCACGGCGGCCACGAATCCATCGATGTATTTCATGCTGAATCTCCTGGGGTATGGAACAAGGGAAGGCGGGCGCCCACGCGCCTCACCTGACCTTACGACGAATCAGGCCCGGGGAGATCGACAGTCCTACCGTGTGTCCGCGCCCTGTTTCTGGGGTGCGCCGACCGGCGCGTGCTCGGCCATCAGGTCGACGACCCAGTCGATGAACACCCGCAGCTTGGTGCTGACGTGCCGGTTCGGCGGATATGCCACGTACAGCGGCATCGGATCAAGCCGCCAACCGGCGAACAAGGGCACCAGTTCGCCTTGCGCCAGCGGCTGCCGCGCCATGTAGCGCGGCAGCCAGAGAATGCCCAGGCCGGCGATGCCAGCGGCGAGGTAGGCATTGCCGTCGTCGACCGAGAGCACGTGGCGGCCCTGCACCTCGACGCGTTCGGTGTCCCGGTGCATGGCGTAGGACACGGCCTTGCCCGTGCGGGCCCAGATGAAACCCACGATGCGGTGGTGCGTGCCGTCCAGCTCCCTCGGGTGCGTGGGCGTGCCTGCCAGGGCCAGGTAGCTCGGCGCGGCGTACACGCCCAACGGCAGATCGCCCACGCGGCGGGCCATCAGCGACTGGTCCCTGAGCTCGCCGCCGCGCACCACGCAGTCCACGTTTTCGTCGATCAGGTCCACCACGCGGTCGCTCACGCCCATGTCGAGCTGGATGTCGGGGTAGCGCGCGTGGAAGGCAGGCAGCGCCGGCACCAGGATCGTGCGGGCCAGCGGGCTGGGCACGTCCACCCGCAACCGGCCCCTGGGCAAGGCCGACGCGCTGGACAGGCTCGTTTCGGCGTCGTCCATGTCCGCCAGCAACCGCACCACGCGTTCGTGGTACGCCGCGCCATCGGCCGTCACGTTGACCTTGCGTGTGGTGCGGTTGAGCAGCTTCACGCGCAAGCGGGCTTCCAGTTGCTGCACCAGCTGCGTCACGCTGGTTTTGCTCACGCGCAGCGTCTCGGCGGCCTTGGTGAAGCTGCCTGTCTCCACCACCCGCGCGAACGCCTGCATCGCATCGAAACGGTCCATCGAGGCTCCTTGACGGTCCAAAGATTGTTTGGATTGTGCAAACAGTGATTGTTGGCCTGGCCTGTTTATCTGCGTGACCGACGTCCCTAAAGTCCCTTCATCGCATCAACGGGTCGCTTCGACCCCTTCAAGAAGGAATTCCACCCATGGCCCCACGCGACGTTGTCTTTCCCGCCGGGCGGCAGGCGCTCTACGAGAGAAACCGCTATTCACCGGCGATCCGCTCCAACGGCTTCCTGTTCGTTTCGGGGCAGGTCGGCAGCCGGGAAGACGGATTACCCGAGCCCGAACTGGACGCGCAGGTCCGCCGTGCGTTCGACAACCTGAACGCCATCCTGAAAGCCGCCGGCTGCTCCTTCGACGACGTGGTGGACGTGACCGTCTTCCTGGTGGATCCCGAAGCGAACTTCGAGAAAGTCTGGGGCATCGTGCCCGAATACTGGGGCGAAGCGCCGCATCCGACGCTGACCGGTGTCGGCGTGACCTGGCTCTACGGTTTCCAGTTCGAGATCAAGGTGATCGCCCGGTTGCCGCAGGGCTAGGGGGACTGAACGGCCGGTCGTTCTGCGGCCGCTTCTGTGGCTGGATGCGGCGGCAGAAGCGTGTCGCGGCGGCCTTGTCGGGCCCTTCGATCCGGTCCTCCAGCTCATCCAGCAGGTCCATCACGCCGGGGTTGGCCCGGTACTTCTTCCTGAGCCGCGCGAGTTCGGCGTCCGTGCCCGTGCAGGTGCGGCACACGCCACGGTCGATGTCGGCCTGCCGCGCCTTGTCGTAGCCTGCTTCACCGCGCCAGTGGTCGCATTCCTCGCGCCGCTCCAGGAACCGGCGCAGGTCGGTGGGATGCTCCGCCGCCTGGGTGGGCCACCCACCGCCGAGCAGCAGCAGGGTGAGGACGGAGATGGACGCTGCCCGCAGGGCGGGCCGCGTCACTTCTTCTGTTTGGCGACGGCCCGCCCGTAGTCGACGGACATCTTGTCCATGTAGTCCAGCGCGGCCTTGTGCTGCTCGGCATGGAACTGCATCAGCTTCTCGAACTGGTCCGCCGCCACCTCGAACGGCATGCCCACCCCGCGCATGGAGTCCAGCAGCGCCTTCTGGGACTTCAGCACCATCCACCAAGCTTCGTGGGCCTGCTGGGCGGCCGCCTTGGATTGTTCCCAGAGCGTTTTGGCCATGTCGGCCTGAGCCTTGTCGATCATGTGGGTCTCCTGCTTTGTTGAGAGGGAAGTCGGGCGGCGGCGCGGCCGGGCCCTGACGAAGAATATAGGCAATGCCGTCCGCTGGATACCCTCACGGCCGTGCAGCCGGTCAGGTCGTGGGCGCCGTCCACAGCGCCCAGATGTCTTGCGACAGTTCGTGATAGCGCTCGCGCGGCCCGGCCGTCTCCGTGCCGAACCAGCGCACGAACTCCTCGTGCAGCACGGCGGCGACCTCCTGGGCGGACTGGCAGTCCTGCAGCCTCGGGATCACCGTGCCCGCTTCCGCGTCGTACTCGTCGGTGTTGAAGTGGTAGTTGATCTCGACGGGATCGCGGCGGAACATGGCACCCGACACCGCGGCAAAAAGCTCGGGGTGCGCCTGGCGAACGCGCTCGCGCTCGACCTGCGTCTGCTGGATGGCCCGCGCCAGTTCAGGGGGGATGTCGTCGGCGTTCGCGTTGGCCACCATGGCGTGGTCCTTCCCGTTGGATGGAGGTGCAGGCAGTCTATGCGCGCCGGCCCGCAAGCCGATGCACACATGGGGGAGGCGCCGCATCGGACCGCCCCAGGAACTTGCCGCGCGCCTCTTCGCCTACTTGCTCACCGCGGCCTGCTGCGTGAAGGCCAGCGCCACGAAGTCCACGAAGGCCCGCACGCGCGCAGCCAGCTGGTGGCGCTGCGGGTAGACCGCGTGGATGGAGGCGTCGGGCGTGAAGTACTGCGGCAGCACCTGCACCAGACGCCCGTTGCGCAGGTAGCGCTCGATGTCCCATTCGGCGCGCATCAGCACACCATGGCCGTCCAGCGCCCAGTTGACGGCGATCTCGCCGTCGTTGGTGGTCAGGTTGCCGCGCGTCTTCACGGCCTCGGTGCTCACCGTTTTTCCGCGCCCGCTGGAGAGGCGCCACACGCCATACGCTTCCTCGCCCTGGCGGATGCCGATGCAGTTGTGTCGGGTGAGGTCGTGCGGCACCTTGGGCACGCCGTGTCGGGCCAGGTAGGCGGGCGAGGCGCAGAGCAGGCGCCGGTTGGGCGCGATCTGGCGCGCGATCATGCGCGAGTCGGGCGGTGCGCCGAAGCGGATGCACACGTCGAAGGCGTCGTCGGTGAGCGGAGGCGGATTGACCGAGAGTTGCAGCTGCACCTCCACCTGCGGGTGCTTGCGCACGAAGCGCGAGATGAGCGGCGCCACGTGGCTGCGGCCAAAGCCCAGCGTGGCGTTGACGCGCAGCAGGCCGGTGGGCGTGGAGCGCGAGACGCCGAGCAGCTCTTCCATGTCGTCGATCTCGCCGAGGATGCGGCGCGCGTGCTGCAGATACACCTCGCCTTCGGGCGTGAGGCTCATGCGCCGCGTGGTGCGGTTGAGCAGGGCCACGCCCACGCGCGATTCCATCTGCGCCAGGTGCTTGCTCACCGCCGGGGTAGTGACGCCGAGCTCGCGCGCGGCCGCGCTCAGGCTGCCGGCGCTGGCGAGCACCGAGAAGAAACCCAGGTCAGCGGGCTGAATGGCGGAACTCATGGGCTTCTCATTGTTGAATTGGGGTTAACGATGGATTCACTTTAGCGGTGTTTCAGCGGCCTGTCGAATCCCTACAGTCCATCCATCGACCCACCTCCCACACGAGACACCATGAAGACCTACGCCATCGCAACCATTCCCGGAGACGGCATCGGCAAGGAAGTCGTGCCCGCCGGCCAGCAGGTGCTGGAGGCGCTGGCCGCCACCAGCCACACCTTCCGCTTCCAGTTCGAGGACTTCGGCTGGGGCGGCGACTATTACCGCCAGCACGGCGAGATGATGCCGGCCGACGGCCTGGATGCGCTGCGCGGCAAGGACGCGATCCTGTTCGGCTCCGCGGGCGATCCGCACATCCCTGACCACATCACCCTCTGGGGCCTGCGCCTGAAGATCTGTCAGGGCTTCGACCAGTACGCCAACGTGCGCCCCACGCGCATCCTGCCCGGCATCGACGCACCGCTCAAGCGCTGCAAGGCCGAGGACCTGAACTGGGTGATCGTGCGCGAAAACTCCGAGGGCGAATACGCCGGCGTGGGCGGCCGCGTGCACCAGGGCCACCCGATCGAGGCGGCCACCGACGTGAGCATGATGACCCGCGTCGGCGTGGAGCGCATCATGCGCTTCGCGTTCAAGCTGGCGCAGTCGCGGCCCCGCAAGCTGCTGACGGTGATCACCAAGAGCAACGCGCAGCGCCACGCCATGGTGATGTGGGACGAGATCGCGGTGCAGATCGCAAAAGAGTTCCCGGACGTGACCTGGGACAAGGAGCTGGTGGACGCCGCCACCGCCCGCATGGTGAACCGCCCCGCCACGCTGGACACCATCGTCGCGACCAACCTCCATGCCGACATCCTGAGCGACCTCGCCGCCGCGCTGGCGGGCAGCCTGGGCATCGCGCCCACCGGCAACATCGACCCCGAGCACCGTTACCCCTCGATGTTCGAGCCCATCCACGGCTCGGCCTTCGACATCATGGGCAAGGGCCTGGCCAACCCGGTCGGCACCTTCTGGAGCTGTGTGATGCTGCTCGAGCACCTGGGCGAATTCGACGCCGCGCAGCGCCTCATGCAGGCCATCGAGCAGGTCACGGCCAACCCCGCGCTGCACACCGGCGACCTGGGCGGCAAGGCCACCACCGTGCAGGTCACGCAGGCCGTGTGTGCGCTGCTCACCGCCAGCCTGCAGCGAAAAGCCGCCTGACATGGACACCCCCCTGCGCCGCTGCGCGGCTTCCCCCCTCCGTGGTGCGCCTTCGGCGCTTCGAGGGGGAACGGCATCTCGGGCCGGCGGAGCCGGACCCTTGATGCCTCTGGTGGCGTTGTCGCCGTGCGGTGCGGGGCCCGTGCCGGCTGGGTGAAACGCAGGGGTTTCTTTGTGAGATTTCGCGCATTCCGCGCAACGACCGGGCAGTTCGTCCGGCGATACACAGGCACACCGTGCCTTATGGAGACAAGCATGAAAAACATCCGAACCATTCCGCGTCGCCTTGTCCGTCAAGGCCTGGCCTTCGCCGCCGCCATGACCGTGACCGGCGCCATGGCCCAGGCCTGGCCCGCCCGGCCCATCACGCTCATCGTGCCGTTCCCGGCCGGGGGCACCACCGACGTGCTGGCCCGCGCGCTGGGCGAGCGCCTGCAGCAGAGCCTGGGGCAGCCGGTCGTGATCGAGAGCAAGCCGGGCGCGGGCGCCACCATCGGTGCGGACTTCGTGGCCAAGGCCCGGCCCGACGGCTACACGCTGCTGGTGGGCGCGGTGCACCACACCATCGCGACCAGCGTCTACAAGAAGCTGCCCTACGACTTCCAGAAGGACCTCGCGCCGCTCACCACGATCGCCATGGTGCCCAACGTGCTGGTGGTCAACGCCACCACGCCCGCGAAGAACGTGAACGAACTCGTGGCCCTGCTCAAGGCCGACCCCGCGAAGGCGAACTACGGCTCCAACGGCAACGGCACGGCCCAGCACCTGATCGGCACGCAGTTCCAGAACAACACCGGCGCGAAGCTCACGCACATCGCCTACAAGGGCAGCGGCCCGCTGGCGACCGACCTGCTCGGCGGTCAGATCCTGATGACGTTCGACACCATCACGCCGGTGCTGCCGCACATCAAGGCCGGCAAGCTGCGCCCGCTGGCCGTGACCACGGCCACGCGCTCGCCCGCGCTCCCCGACGTGCCGACGCTGGACGAAGCGGGGCTCAAGGGCTTCAACATCGGCACCTGGTTCGGCGTGCTGGCCCCGGTGGCCACGCCCAAGGACATCCAGGCGCGCCTGAGCAGCGAGATGGTGAAGATCATCAAGTCGCCCGAGTTCCGCCAGCGCATGGCCGACATCGGCGCCGACCCGATCGGCGACAGCCCGGAGCAGATGGCCCAGACCATCAAGGCCGAAACCGAGAAGTTCGGCAAGCTCGTCAAGGACGCGAACGTGGTGATCGACTGAGCGGTGCATCCGCCACGCGGATGGACTCCACCGTGCCGCCGTAGCGCGCCAGGCCCTGAAGCAGCACCTCTGCCGCTTCGGGGCCGATTTCTTTCAGCATCTCCCGCTCGGCCTTCTTCACGGCCAGACCGAAGGCCTTGAGCCACTCGCGGCCCGCCTCGGTGAAGCGCACCGTGCGGGCCCGCTTGTCGGCCGGGTCGGCCTCGCGCACCACCAGGCCCATGCTTTCGCACTGGTCGATCAGCTCGGTCATGGCGGCGTTGGTCATGCGGGCGCGGCGCGCCAGCTCGGTGATGCGGGTGCCTTCCAGATCGAGGTGGCGCGTCAGGTTCACATGCGAGAGCCGGGTGTCGGCATGGCCGGCGGCGGCCATGAGTTCGAGCACGCGCGACTCGAAGCGCGTGACGGCGTTGCCCAGCACGCGCCCCGCGTTGCCCAGGCGCCAGGCATCGGGCGCGCGGCGCCGGGGTTGAGGGGTTTCGGTTTTCATGCGTACAATGGATTTGCTTAGGTTGCCTAATTAAATCGACGATGGAGACGGGTGTGGCGGAATTCTTGACGCTGGAACAGGCGCAGGCCGAAGGTGGCGAGCTTCGGGTGGACGTGCTGATCGCGGGTGCAGGCCCTTGCGGGCTGATGCTGGCCAACGAGCTCGGCCTGCGCAATGTACCGTGCCTGGTGGTGGACCCCAAGGCCACCACGGCCTTCAACCCGCAGGCCAATGCCACGCAGGCGCGCACCATGGAGCACTTCCGCCGCATCGGCATCGCGCGGGAAATCCGCTCGTTGGGCCTGCCCGGCGACCACCCGACCGACATCGCCTACTTCACCCGGTTTGCTCGGCACGAGCTGGCGCGCCTGCGCCTGCCCACCGCCGCGCAGGCCACCGAGCAGATCAAGTCCCTGGCCGGTTCGTGGAGCGCGGCCGAGCTGCCGCACCGCGTGTCGCAGAAGTACGTGGAGGCCGTGCTGCGCGAGCACGCCGAGCAGCGCACCGGCCGGCGCATCGGCTTTGGCTGGCGGCTGCTGTCCTTCGACGACACCGGCGACGAGGTGGTGGCGCAGGTGGCGCAGGTGGCGCCCGCGGCGGGCGGTGGCGCGGTCACGGTGCGGGCGCGTTACCTGGTGGGCGCCGACGGCGCGCGCAGCGCTGTGCGCGGCGCGCTGGGCATCGAGATGGGCGGCGCCACTGGCCTGCAGCGCCAGTTCATGGGCGGCAAGATGTTCGCGGTCTACCTGCGCGCGCCAGCGTTCTACCAACGGTATCCCCACGACATCGCCTGGATGTACGTCTCGGTGAACCACGAGCGGCGCGTGTTCATGGCCTCAGTGGACGGGCGCGGTGAGTTTGCGTTCCACGCTGCCGTGCACCCGCACGAGAAGCCGGAGGACTGGACGCATGACGACGCACGCCGCATCTTCGCCGAGGCCAGCGGCATGGACATCGACTTCGAGGTGCTCTCCACCGGCGTGTGGATCGCGGGCCATTCGCTGGTCGCCGAGCGTTACCAGCGCGGGCGCGTGTTCATTGCGGGCGACGCGGCCCACCTGTTCACGCCCACCGGCGGCCTGGGCTACAACACGGCGGTGGGCGATGCGGTGAACCTGGGCTGGAAGCTCGCGGCGGTGGTGAAGGGCCAGGCGCGGGCCGCCCTGCTGGACAGCTACGAGCAGGAGCGCCGCCCGATCGGCCTGCGCAACACGGCCTATGCGCGCGAGTTCGCGGATTCGGTGGGCCTGTTCGAGGTGACGGCCGAACTCGAGGCCGAGGGCGCCGCCGGCGATGCGCTGCGCGCGCAGGCCAGCGAGGTGCTGGGCGCGCACGTGCGGCGCGAGTTCAACATCCCCGGCGTCACCTTTGGCGAGCGCGTGGATGCCTCGCCCATCGTGTTCGGCGATCCGGCTCGCGTGCCGTCCGATCAGGCCAACGCCTACGTTCCGACCACCCAGCCGGGCGGGCGCCTGCCTCACCGCTGGCTGGAAGGCGGGCGTTCGCTGTACGACCTGCTGGGCTTCGAATGGACGGTGCTGGCGCCGGCCCACGCAGGGGCCGAGGCCACGCGCCTGGCCGAGGCGGGCCGCGCGGCGGGGCTGGACGTGGCCGTGCTGCTGCTGGAGGCGGAAAAGGTGGGCGACCTGCTGGATGAAGGCCTGCTGCTGGTGCGGCCGGATCAGGTGATCGCCTGGCGCGGCGCGGTCGTACCCGAGAACGCCTGCGCCATCTGGGCGCGGACGATGGGGGGAACGTGACCGCCCTGCGCGCGGGCATTGCCGCCAACCCCGCCAGTGCCTGCCCCCCTGAGGGCGCCGGGGCGCCGGAATCGATGAGCGGTTGAATCCGAGCGCCCGGTGAAGGCATACCCGGGAGGGGTACTCGATAGGATGGAACGTGGGGTCGCGCCTGGTGTGAGGCCCCCGTTCGATACCTATAAACGGAGTCCCACATGCAGTCCTCCCCGCCCATGCCCGGCCTTTCGCGCCGCCACTTCAACGGCCTCGTGGCCGGTGCCGCCGTGTTGGGCGCGCCCGCGTTGCGCGCGCAGTCGGGCAACCGCATCGTGCTCGGCCAGTCGGCCGCGTTCACGGGCGCGGCGGCGCAGCTGGGCATCCAGTTCCATGCCGGGGCCAAGCTGTTTTTCGACCAGCTCAACGGCCAGGGCGGCGTGAACGGCCAGCGCATCGAGATCGTGCAGCTCGACGATGGCTACGAGCCGGACCGCTGCGCCGAGAACACCCAGAAGCTGCTGGCCAGCGAGGTGTTCGCGCTGTTCGGCTACATCGGCACGCCCACCAGCCTGGCCGCGCTGCCGCTGGCGACCAAGGCGCAGACCCCGTTCATCGCGCCCTTCACCGGGGCCATGGGCCTGCGCCAGCCGTTCAACCGGCTCGCCTTCCACCTGCGCGCCTCGTACAACGACGAGACCGCGCTCATCGTGCGCCAGCTCACCAACCTCGGGCTGAACAAGGTGGCGGTGTTCCACCAGAACGACGCCTACGGCAAGGCCGGCCTCGATGGCACGGTGCTCGCGCTGACGGCGCGCAACCTCAAGCCCGTGGCCACGGCCACGGTGGAGCGCAACTCGGTGGATGTGGCGCAGGCCGTGGCCACCATCAACGCGGCCAAGCCCGACGCGGTGGTGCAGATCAGCGCCTACAAGTCGTGCGCGGCCTACATCCGTGCCGCGCGCGCGGCCGGCTACGGTGGCACCTTCTACAACGTGTCCTTCGTCGGTACGCAGGCCCTGGCCGACGAGCTGGGCAAGGACGGCGCGGGCGTGGTGGTCTCGCAAGTGGTGCCCACGCCGTACAGCGCGTCGCGCCCGATCGCGCGCGAGTTCATCGAGGCCATCGGCAAGGGCGGCAACAAGGTGCAGCCCAACTTCTCCAGCATGGAAGGCTTTCTCGCGGCGAAGCTGTTCAGCGAAGGCCTGCGCCGCGCGGGCTCGCGGGTCACGCGCGACAGCTTCATCAACGGCATGGAGGCCATCGGCGAACAATCCTTCGGTGGCTTCCAGGTCTCGCTGGGCCCGAACGACCACGTGGCGTCCAGCTTCGCCGAGCTGTCGATGCTCACCGGCGACGGCAAAGTGCGGACGTAAAGGGAGACACCCCTGCTCGGGCCTGCAAAGCCGGACCCTTGATGCCCTGGATCAAGTCAGTCCGGGCTCATCGGATCGCCGCGTAGCGCTGCTCCATTTCCTGGCGCATGGTCTTGCGCAGCGTGGCCGCCGCGTGCCGGCGGTGCTCGTCGGGCGTGCCGGGTTCGAGCGGCGGCACGGCCCGGGGCTTGCCGTGGTCGTCCACCGCGATCATGGTGAAGAAGCAGCTGTTCACGTGCCGCTGCGCCTGGGTGCGGATGTTCTCCGCGATCACCTTGATGCCGACCTCCATCGACGAGGTGCCGGTGTGGTTCACGGCCGCGAGGAACGTGAGCAGTTCACCCACCTGGATCGGCTGGCGGAACATCACCTGGTCCACGCTGAGCGTGACCACGTAGGACGCCGCGTAGCGGCTGGCGCAGGCGAAGGCCACCTGGTCGAGCAGCTTGAGCACGGTGCCGCCGTGCACCTTGCCCGAGAAGTTGGCGGTGTCGGGGGTCATCAGCACCGTCATGCTGAGTTGGTGTCGGGGCAGTTCCATGAATCGGTCCGTGGGTCGGTTGGCGCAAGAGCGGGGCGCAGGCGGGTGATTCTGCCGGCATTAAAGAAGTTGTTTCGAATATCCGGATTTTCCGGCTAACCTCGGGCTCCCCCCAACACAGGAGACCATCATCAACACCCGTCTTGTCCCGCTGGCGCTCGCCGCCTTGCTGAGCACCGCCGCCTGGGCCGGCCCCCAGGACCCTTCGTCTTTCGACGGCACGCGCTACGCGCCGCAGAAAGCGCTGTACGACTTCAACTTCGCCAAGCCTCTCGAAGGCAAGGCGGCGTTCGGCTACATCAAGAACCACCTGCGCGCGATCAAGGAATACGGCGACCCGGCCCGATCGCACATCGTGATCGTGGCGCACGGCAACGAGCTGCACGCCTTCTCCCGCCTCAACCGCGCGGCCTATCCCGACATGTACGAGGAACTCAAGGCGCTGAAGGACGCGGGCGTGACGATCCGCGTGTGCAGCAACGCGGCGCGTTCGCGCGGCTACAAGCCCGATGAGTTCTACGACGTGATCACCGTCGTGCCGGCCGCCGTGATCGACCTAGCCAAGTGGCAGAACGAGGGCTACAGCTACATGTACGCCGAGAGCTTCCCGCGCCTCACGCGCGAGGAGCTCGTGAAGCAGACGATCGAACTGCAGTAAGCCACGGACGGCCAGCTCAGGCCGGGGCGGCGTCCTGCATGGTGGGCGCCGCCTCGGTGAGCGCATCGGCCGCGCGCAGGCCGTCGGCCTCGGTGCGGTAGAGGTGCAGGCGCGGGCCCGCTTCCAGGTGCCCGGCCAGGCGCAGCACGTTTTCCACCGGCAGCTTGATGCCGACCAGGTGCAGTTCGATGCGCTGGTCGTCGAGCTGTTCGCGCAGGCGGCCGAAGGCTTCGGCGCCGGTGGCGTCGATCCAGTTGATCGGGTGCGCGATCAGCATCACGTGGCGCGTATCGGGGTGGGCGGTGATGTGCTCGGACACCGCGCGCTCGAAGCCGTTGGCGGTGGCGAAGTCCAGGGCGGCGTCCATGCGCAGCGCATACAGGCGCGGCGCCAGCGGCGGCAGTTTCCAGAGATGGCGGTCGCGCAGGCTGCCGTCGGGGTGCAGGCCCACTTCGATGATGCGCGGGTGCAGCCGCAGGTAGAGGAAGTGCGACAGCGCCATGAGCACGCCCGCCAGCACACCCCAGTACAGGCGCGGCGCGGCCAGCACCGTCACCGCGAAGGTGATGCCGGCGATCACCGTCTCCACGCGCGAGAGTTTCCACAGCTGGGTGAACGCGCGCGGCTTGATCAGGCCGATGACCGCCACCAGCACGATGGCGGCCAGCACCGCCAGCGGCACGTGGTGCAGCAGCGGGATGAACAGCAGCAGGGCGATCAGCACCACGACCACCGAGAAGATGGTGGCCCAGCCGGTCTTGGCGCCGGCGTACAGATTGAGCGCCGAGCGCGAAAACGAGGAACTGGTGGGGAACGCACCGCTCAGGCCCGAGGCCAGCTTGGCCAGGCCCTGGCCGATCAGGTCCTGGTCCTGGTCCCAGCGCTGGCCGCGCTGCCCGTTGTCCACCTTGGCGCTGGAGGCGGTTTCCAGAAAGCTCACCAGCGTGATCACCAGCGTGGGCACCACCAGCTGGCCCAGCGTGGCCCAGCCCGGCCAGCCCGGCCAGTAGAGCGCGGGCAGGCCCTGCGGCAGGGAGCCGATGACCGCACCGCCTTGGGCCTCGAAGCCGACGGCGTAGCTGATGGCCGCGCTCGCCACCACCACGGTGAGCACGGTGGGAAAGCCCGGCCGCCAGCGGCGCGCGAGCACCAGCAGCGCGAGGCTGCCCACACCGAAGAGCAGGGCCGGCCAGTGCACCTGGGGTTGCGAGAGCAGCGTGTCCCAGGCGCCGAAGCCCAGCAGGGCCGGCAGCTGCGAGGCAATGATGAGCACCGCCGCGGCCTGCGTGAAGGCCATGAGCACCGGTGAGTTGACCAGGTTGAGCAGCCAGCCGAAGCGCGCGAAGCCCAGCGCGATCTGCAGCAGGCCGGTGAGCAGGGCGAGCCACACCGCCAGCGCCACCCATTGCGCGCTGCCGGGTTCGGCCAGCCCGCTGAGCGAGGCGCCCACCAGCAGGCAGGTGAGCGCGGTGGGGCCGACCGCGAGGCGCGGTGAGGCGCTGAACAGCACCGCGATGAGCGCGGGCAGCAGCGAGGCGTAGATGCCCGTGACCAGCGGCATGCCGGCCAGCGCGGCATAGGCCACGCCCTGCGGGATCACCATGAGGCCGACCGTGAGGCCGGCCATGGCCTCGCCGCGCAGCAGGGTGGCGTCAGGGCGTGGCCAGCGGAGGAAGGGAAACAGGTGCTGAAGGCGGGTGGACATGGCGCTGATCGTACTGAATTGAGGGCGCCCTGTTGGCATGGAAGGCCGGTTCGTGCCAATGAGGGGTGAAATGGCCTCGGCAGGCGGGCGTCTCGCAGGAGGCGTCCGCCTGCCACGGCATGAACTTTGTGGTGGGGCTCGTCACTTTTTGGCTTTGTTTCATTGCCCGTTTGCCAAGGAGTCAGAACGTGAATGTGTCCTTCTCACCCGACCGTCAACCCTTCCAACAATCCTTCGCTGATCCTTCGCATGAATTGAAGAAGCAATGGGACGAGACCTCCGCGGAGGATCAACGCCGTCTGATCGGCGACTCTGCCGTCCTCCATCTTCTGCGCACCGTCAATGAGAGTCGGTACGAGGACCTGGCCGTGTACTTGGTGGATTCACGCGACTACTTTCCTTCCTTTCTCTGGGGGTTGCCTGAAGAGAAAATTCGCATTACCGATAAGAGCAAGGAGGTGCTTCGTTCGCTGTTGCGCAATGACGGGATCGCGGGACACGACCACCACAAGCTGGTGACGCTGCGGGAGTTGCTGGTGAGTCTTGCAGCCCACGGGGAAGGTGCCGCAACGGTTGAGGCAACGGATGAGGCAACGGATGAGGGTATTCGGTATGTCCGCGCGCTCGAGAAGATTCCGCAGGATCTGAACTCGAGTTGCACGGGGAGCGCGAAAGCGCCTGAAGAGTCGTATCAGGCCTCGACCGGCGAGGCCTCCGGTGAGTCGAGCGAGTCCAAGGCCGTTCCACAGCCGCTCGTCAAGGTGCCAGACCCTGAGGCCAAGAAGCTTGTGTCTGTCTCCGAGGCATTGCAGGACCCGGAACTGACGTCCGAGCAGGTTCTTCGTCTTTTGACTCCGACGGATGATAAAACCAGCCCGAAGTTGCGGAAACGGATCGGGGAGCGCACCGGGAATGCCGAAGAACTCGCTCGGAAGCGCGATGCGTTCAGGGCCTACGTCGCGCGGTTGAAGGAACACGCGCCTCGGCTGACGGCTTCGCAACTGCAGAGGCTGCACCAGTACCTGCACCTTTCCCAGACCGTCAAAGGCAAGTTCTGGGACAGCAACAGCGCCGGCTACAACCAGCTGATGGAGGACCGGGCGCTTTACCACGAGTACAGGGCGCTGAAGACGCTCCTCAAGAATGCCCAATTGCCGGGGAGTTCGGACCGGGACGTGGTGTACACGCAGATCTCCGCGGAAGTTCGCGCCGTGACCAGTCGGCTCAATGAGTCTGAGCTGGATGACGCTCAGCGCCATGCGCTGCTGGTGTCCGCGAATGGCGACAAACCGCCGCTCTTGCGGCGCCTGCTGGAGTCGCCGATCAGTTCGGCCTTTTCCATCGTGCACAAGCGCTCGGCGTTCCGGAATTACCTCCGATTGCTCGCGCGTCACGCACCCGGGCTCAGCCCCGATCAAGGAAAGCGCTTGCATCGTGCGCTTCTTGACTGCCAGAAGGTGCCTGCCCGCTTGTTTGGTCGCTCCGACAGCAAAGGGTACCGGCAATTGATGAAGGACCAGGCGCTGTGTCAGGAATACACGATGCTGATGGCGTGTCTGGCTCATGGAACCCGGATGCAGGATACCCCCTTAGGCCAGCTATTTCTCGCTCAAATGCAGCGCCAGAGCGAGGAATAACCGTCGCGTTCCTTCGACGGGCACTGCGGTTCGTGGAGGCGATCGCGGGCTTCGTTCCCGATGGGATGCAGGCGGACACACGGCGCGAACAGCGGGGCGAGAGACGGTCACTCTACGGGTGTGACCGTCGACAGCCACAAGGAGTCGCGCCATGTTCTCAAGCCTCATCACCCGTTTTCACGGCAGCTTTGCCCCCTCGCAGGCCGATGCCGGTCCCTCCACGGGCATGAAACTGTGCTCGACGTTCGCGCCGCCACATCCGGCAGACCCTCTCCTGGCCAATGACGACCTTCGGGGTTTCCTGAGTGCCGTGATGCGCCAGCACGGAGAGGGCCGCATTCCTGATGGCGAATGGCGGTCGATTGCCCGGTTCCTGACCGGTCGGGGCGAGTCGCTCCCCCCGTCGGTGATGCACCTGGCATCGCCATGGCCCCGGGCCTGCACCACCGGGGTGGCCGTGCATGCATTCTTCCGGGCCGACCGTTCGCGCACGGACGACGCCCCCGAGGCGATCATCGCCCGGCTCCAGACCCTGCTGGCGCACCTGAAGGAACATGCGCAGGCTCAGGAGGAATCCTGGCTGTCCCACGGGTTCAAAGTGGAGTTTCAGGCGTTGTGCCACGATCCCTCCATCGGGCCGCTGGATCGCATCGAAGTGGTGGACATGGCCGTGCTCCAGCTCGGCCCCCTGGGCGGTGAACAGCTTCGTGACTGCGTTCATCGCATCAGCCGGCTCATGGGCTTGCTGTCCGAGGAAGCGTACCCCTGCATCCGCGACGTGTTGTCTCGAATCGCCAATGAGGCAAGCTGGCAGCTGGATCTGTTCAGCCCATCGCAGGAGCCCGGCACCCCGGTTCAGCGCTGCGGCATGTCCTTGGCCGAATAACCCAGGCTCACCGTCGCGTCCACCGGGATCGGCGGCACGCTGGCGTCCCAAGCCACCCACTGTTCGCGCATGCGCGCCAGCCGCTCGGGCTCGCGCGCGGCGAGGTTGGCGCGCTCGCGCTCGTCCTTGCCGATGTTGAACAGGTATTCGTGGCCATCCACCTGCAGGTACTTCCAGTCGCCCTCGCGCAGCGCGCGCTGGCCCCGGTGGTTCATGCGCCAGTACAGCGGGCGCTCGAAGCGCTGCGCGGGATCGCGCAGCACATTGAGCAGGCTCACGCCGTCCAGGGGCCAGTCCGGGTCGGCCTGGCCGCCGCCGGCTTCGAGCAGGGTGGCCGACCAGTCCATGGTCATGCAGTGCTGGGTGCTCACCGTGCCGGCCGGAATGGCGGCGGGCCAGTGCGCGATCCAGGGCACGCGGATGCCGCCTTCGGTGAGGTCCATCTTGCCGCCGACCAGCGGCCAGTTGTCCGAGAAGCGCTCGCCGCCGTTGTCGCTGGTGAAGACGATCAGCGTGTTCCCTTCCAGCCCTTCTTCGCGCAGCGCGGCCATGAGGCGGCCGATGCCTTCGTCCATGTGGTGGATCATGCGGCGGTAGGTCTGCACGTCGCCGCCGTGCAGGTGGAACAGGTTCTTCGCCACGTCCGAGGCCACGTGCGCGTCGTCGCGCGTTTCCCAGGGCCAGTGCGGTGCGGTGTAGTGCAGGCTGAGCAGGAAGGGCTTGCCGGCCTTGGCGTCGGCCGCGCGCTGGTGCACGTGGTCCACCGCGCGCTGTGAGAGCACGTCGGTGAGGTAGCCCACCTCGTGGTGCTCCTGCTCGTCGATGTAGAGGTCGTGCTCACCGCTGGACGAGCAGTGGGTGAAGTAGTCCACGCCGCCGGCCATGATGCCGAAGAACTCGTCGTAGCCCGAGCGGCGCGGCCCGAACGAGGGCGGGTAGCCCAGGTGCCATTTGCCGATGAGGGCGGTGTGGTAACCCACTTTCTTCAGCAGCGAAGGCAGGGTCGGCACCTCGGGCGGCAGGCCCAGCGTGGTGCTGCCCTTGCTGCGGCTGTTGATGGGCTCTTCCATCGCGCCGCGCAGCCGGTACTGGTAGCGCATGGTGATGAGCGCGAAGCGGGTGGGCGAGCACACCGGCGAGTTGGCGTAGCCCTGCGTGAACTTCACGCCGCCAGCGGCCAGGCGGTCGATGTGGGGCGAGACGGCACCGAAGTCGGCCTCGCGGCCGCCATAGCAGCCGAGGTCGGCGTAGCCGAGGTCGTCGCAGACGACGTAGATGAGGTTGGGGCGCTGCTGTGTTGAGGTCATGGCGTGCTCACTCCACCTTCATCCCGGTGGCCTTGACGATCGGGCCGTAGCGGTTGTACAGCGCGTCCAGGCGCTGGCTGGCCTGCGCGCCGGTCAGGCCTTCGAAGAACAGGTCCAGGTGGGTCATGCGGGCCTGCACGTCGGGCCGCTTGAGCGCGTCCACGATGCCCTTCTGCAGCGCCTGCGCCACCGCGTCGGGGATGGCCGCGGGCACCATCACGATGTAGAGCACCTCCTGCTCCAGGCTCTTGAGGCCGGCTTCGGCCACCGTGGGCAGCTCGGGCGCCAGGCGCGAGCGCTGGCGGCTGGTGACGGCCAGCGCGGTGATCTTGCCGGTCTGCACGTGCGGCAGCATGCCGGGCGTGGCGAGCACGCCCCCATCGACCTCGCCCGAGAGCACGGCGGTGACGGCCGGCGTGTTGCCGCGGTAGGGCACGTGGGTGATCTTCGCCTGCGTGGCCTCCTTGATGACCTCCACCGCGAGGTGGCCCGGGCTGCCGCTGCCGGCCGAACTGAAATTCAGCCCCTTGGTCTTGGCCACCTCGACCATGCCGGTCAGGTTCCTGATGCCGGTGGCCGGGTTCACGCCCACCAGCAGGCCGGAAGAGGCCATCACCACCAGGGGCTTGAGGTCGCCGCGCTTGAACGGCATGTTGCCGTAGAGGTGGGGGTTGACGGTGAAGGTGGTGTCGATGCCGAACAGCACGGTATAGCCGTCGGCCGGCGCGCGCGCCACCTCGGCCGCGCCGATGTTGCCGGCCACGCCGGCCTTGTTCTCCACCACGAAGGGCTGCTTGAGCGTCTCCTGCAGCACGGCGGCGACCGAGCGCGCGAGCAAGTCCGCGGGGCCGCCGGCGGGGAAGTTGGTGACGAAGCGCACCGGCTTGTTCGGGTAGCTGTCCTGGGCGTGGACGAGAGAAACGGCGGTGGCCGCGAGCAGGGCGAGGGCAAGGCGGAGAACGGTGATCTTCATGGAACGTGAATGAGAGAGGAAAAAGCCGCTCAGGGCTGGTAGCCGGACGTCTGCACGACGGGGGCCCATTGCGCACGGTAGGCCGCGAGCATGCGGCGGGTCTGCTCGGGGGTGCTGGCCACCGGGCCCAGGCGCGCGTCGTTGAAGCGGCGCACGGTCTCAGGGTCCTGCATGACCTCGCGGATCGCCTGGCCGAACTGCGCCGCGCGGGCCGCGGGCATGCTGGCGGGCGCGAAGAAGGTGTTCCAGCCCTCGGCCCCAAGGTCCAGTCCGGCTTCCTTGAAGGTGGGGATGGCGGGCGCGAAGGGCGAGCGCCTGGCGCTGGAGACGGCGAGGATGCGGATCTTGCCGGCCTCGTGCTGCGGCAGCAGCGTGTCGAAGGTGTCGCAGGCCACCGGCACCTGACCGCCCATCAGGTCGGCCAGCAACGGGCCGGAGCCCCGGTAGCCCACCACCTGCGCCTTCACGCCGGCCTTCTCGCCCACCATGAGGCCGAAGAAGTGCGGCAGGCTGCCAGTGGCCGGCACGCCGAAGTTGGCCTGCTCGGGGTTGGCGCGCAGCCAGGCCAGCAGGTGGTTGAGTTCGCGCACCGGCACACCCGCGCCCACCGCCACCGCGAACTCGTAGCTGCTGGCCTGCGACACCGGCTGGAAGTCCTTGTCGGGGTCGTAGCCCGCGTCCTTGAACACCAGCGGCGCGACCAGCATCAGCGCCGGGTTGGCCAGCAGCAGCACGTTCTGGTTGGCCGGCGTGGCCTTGAGCTGTTGCGCCGCAATGCGCCCGCCGCCGCCGGTGCGGTTTTCCACCACCACGGTCAGGCCCAGCTTGGGCCCGAGCTTGTCGGCCACCAGGCGCGCGACGCGATCGGACGAACCGCCCGGCGCGTAAGGCACCACCACGCGCAGGGGGCCTTCGAGGGGCTGGGCGTGGGCCGGCAGGGCGGTGGACGCGGCCAGCGCGGCGGTGAGGGACAACAGCAGCCGTCGGCGGGGAATCATGGTGGGTCTCCAGAGGGGAAAATTTTCCCGAGCAACCCAGCATCCTATGCAGCGACAATCAATTGCAGAAATCAATCATTGCGGGTGTTTTCCCTGATGAGCAACCGAATCACGGCACCGCAGCGGCAGGCCGACCTGCTGCTGTACCGGCTCTACCGCATCCACACCACCGCCGGGCGGCTGGTGGTGCACATGTGCGAGAGCGAATTCGGCATCACGCGGCGCGAGTGGCGCATCCTGTCCTTCCTGGCCGAGCGCGAGGGCGCCCTCTCGTCCCAGCTGGCCGAACACGCCATGCTCGACCGCGCACGCACCTCGCGCACCCTGAGCACGCTGGTGGCCAAGAAACTCGTGGTGCGCCAGCCTCGCCCGTCGGACCGGCGCGAGGTGCACGTTTTCCTGACGGACGAGGGCCGGCGGCTGTATGGTGCGATCTACCCACGCGTGGCGGCGATCAACCGCGAACTGGTGGCCGACCTCGATGGCCCGCAGCTCGAACAGCTCGACGCCATGGTGGATGCCTTGCAGGTCCAGGCCGCCCGCATGGTGGCGGCCAGGCCCGAGACCCCGACACCGCAGGACGGTGGAGATTGAGGAGGACCCATTCATGCAACTCATCGTTTCGGCCGGCGTGATCCTGGCCGTCGTTCTGTGGGGCGTCATCGCCCCCGATGCCCTGGACGTGCTGTTCCAGGGTGCGCTCGCGGTCATCACGCGCGATTTCGGCTGGCTCTACCTGTGGGTGGTGCTGGGCCTGGTGGTGTTCGCGCTGGTGCTGGCGTTCAGCCGCTATGGCGATCTCAAGCTCGGTGGCGAGGACGATGAGCCCGAGTTCTCCATCGGCAGCTGGTTCGCCATGCTGTTCGCGGCCGGCATGGGCATCGGCCTGGTGTTCTGGGGCGTGGCCGAGCCGATCTCGCACTACGGCACGCCGCCGCCGGGCATCGCGGCGCGCACGCCGGAGGCCGCCAACGCGGCCATGCGCTACAGCTTCTTCCACTGGGGCCTGCATCCCTGGGCGGTCTACAGCATCGTTGCGCTGTCGATCGCCTTCTTCCAGTTCCGCAAGGGCGGCACCGCGCTGGTGAGCACGGCGGTGCAGGCCCTGCCCTGGGCGCCGCTGCAGCGGCTCGGCCCGGTGGTGAACGTGCTCGCGGTGATCGCGACCGCTTTCGGTGTGGCGGCGTCGCTCGGCATGGGCGCGCTGCAGATCAACAGCGGCCTGCACGCGCTGCTGGGCCTGCCGGTGGGTGAAGCGCAGCAGGTCGGCATCATCGTGGTGACCACCGTGCTGTTCCTGGCCTCGGCCGTCAGCGGCGTCACCAAGGGCATCAAGTGGCTCTCCAACATCAACCTGATGCTTGCGGCCCTGCTGGCGCTGGTGGTGTTCGTGGTCGGCCCCACGGTGGTCATCATCGATGCCTTCACCTCCACGTTGGGCAGCTACGTCAGCGAGCTGGTGCGCATGAGCCTGCGCATGACACCGTTTCGCGACAGCACCTGGGTCGGCGGCTGGACCATCTTCTACTGGGCCTGGTGGGTGAGCTGGTCGCCCTTCGTGGGCCTGTTCATCGCGCGCGTCTCGCGCGGCCGCACGATCCGCGAGTTCGTCCTGGGCACCATGCTCGCGCCCAGCCTGGCGGCCTTCGTCTGGTTCTCGGTGTTCGGCGGCACCGCGCTGCATCTCGAGATCATGCAGGGCGTGCCGGTGGCCGACGCGGTGCGCGCCGACGTTTCCACCGCCCTGTTCGCGATGTTCAAGGCGCTGCCCATGAGCGCGCTGATGTCTGGTGTGGCCACCGTGCTCGTGCTGCTGTTCTTCGTCACCTCGGGCGACTCGGCCACGCTGGTGCTGGGCATGATGAGCACCGGTGGGGAGGAGAACCCCGGCGCGCGCGTGAAGATCGCCTGGGGCCTGCTGATCTCGGGCATTGCCATCAGCCTGCTGTTGGCCGGCGGCCTCAAGGCCGTGCAGACCGCCACCATCGTGTTCGCCCTGCCCTTCACCGTGGTGATCGTGCTGATGGCCGTCGCCCTGTGGCGCGGCGTGCGCGACGACTGGGACGAAGAGCAGCGGCGCGAGCGGGCGCTGCGCCGGCGGATGCGCGACCTGGTGGAGCCGCCGCGCGCGCCTTGAGACAATCGGGCGCATGACCCTCGAACTTCTGCTGGCGCTCGGGAAGAGCTTTCTCTTCGTGTTCGCCGCCATCCTGCCGATCCTGAACCCGGCGGCCACCGCGCCCATCTTCCTCGGCCTCACCGAAGGCGCCTCACCGTCCACGCGCGCGCTGCTGGCGCGGCGCATCGCGCGCAACATGTTCGCGCTCATGATCGGCTCCATGCTGGTGGGCTCCTACGTGCTCGACTTCTTCGGCATCTCCCTGCCCATCGTGCGCGTGGGCGGCGGGCTCATCGTGGCGGCCTCGGCCTGGCGCCTGCTCAACGCCGGCCACGCCACCCAGGACAGCCGAGCCGAACTGGCCGAGGCGTTTACGCCCGAGCAGGCGCGGCGGCAGGCGTTCTACCCGCTCACGTTTCCCATCAGCTGCGGCCCGGGCTCCATCGCGGCGGCCATCACCGTGGGCGTGGCCCTGCACGACCAGCGCTTCGCGCTCTCGCTGGCCCGCATGGGCGGCGGTGTGCTGGCGCTGTTCGTCATCGGCGTGCTGCTCTACCTGGCGTTCCGCTACGCCGATCGCCTGCTCAAACCCCTGGGCGAAGCCGGCACGGTGATCTTCCTGCGGCTCTCGGCCTTCATCCTGCTCTGCCTGGGCGTGCAGATCGTGTGGGATGGGGTCAGCGAGTTGCTGCGGGGCCTGCTGGTGGCGGCTTGAGCGCGGGCCAGGGCGGGAACCGCACCACCTGCCCGCTGGGCAGCTTCGCCATGGCGGCGGTGAAGAGAGGATGTGACAGCCACCCGGCCAGCCAGGCCTTCAGCGCGGGCAGGGGCTGCTGCTCGAACCAGACGGGGTCCACGGCGGCGAACTGGCGCACGAACGGAAAAATGGCGAGGTCGGTGGCGCAGGGCCCGTCGCCGCCGAGTTGGGCGGCCTTTTGCAGGCGGGCGTCCAGGGGGCGCAGCAGCACCTCCACGGCCTGCGCGCGGTGCGATGCCGGGTCGGCGCCGTCGAACCGTTCGGGGTACTTGGTGCGGTCCAGGTGGCGTTTGAACGGGCCGTCGCAGGCGGACAGCAGCGCCAGGTTTTCAGGCTGCTGCGCGCGTGTCCACTCGCCGGACGGGTCGTGCGCCGAGAGGGCCCACTGCATGATGTCCAGGCTTTGCTCCAGCACCTCGCCATCGGGCCGCACAAGCACGGGCACCGTGCCCTTGGGCGAGCGCGCCAGCATCTCGGCCGGCTTGTCGCGCAGCACGATCTCGTGCGCGTCGAATTCGATGCCCGCCCGCAGCAGCGCCATGCGCGCGCGCATGGCATAGGGGCAGCGGCGGTAGCTGTACAGCAGCGGGACCACGCCCGCTCCTTCAGGCCCGAAGCACGTCGCGGATCGACGGGTCCTTGTCGAACTGCGCCTTCGCGAACGGGCAGAGCGCGATCACCTTGGTGTTGGTCGCGCGCACCCAGGTCACCAGCGCGTCGAGCAACTGGCGGCCCACGCCCTGGCCCTTGAGGCTCTCGTCCACGTGGGTGTGGTCAATGATGATCAACGTCGGGTTGGTGCGGCTGTAGGTCATCTCCGCGAGGCGCTGACCGCCCTGCTGGACAAAGAAGGCGCCGGTGGCGTCCTGTTCCTGGTGTTGGATGGAATGCGTGGTCATGGATGGGAGGAGGGGTTGAAAGTGGCGCTCAGGCCAGGACATCGCGGGTCGACGGATCGCGGTTGAACTGGGCCTTCACGTACGAACAGACGGGCACGACCTTGTTGCCCGTCTCGCGGGCCCAGGCCACCAGCGCGTCCTGCAGGTGCTGCGCCACCCCCTGGCCGCGCAGGCTCGGGTCTACGTAGGTGTGGTCCACGACCACCAGCGAGGGGTTGGTGCGGCTGTAGGTCATCTCGCCGACGCGCTGGCCACTGCGCAGGATGTGGAAGGCGCCGCGCGAGCCGCTTTCTTCGTGTTCGATGGCGTGTTCCATGGCGGTTCTCCGGTGAAGGTTGCAGCCGTCAGGCTACCACCCGAGCCAATCACCTGTCTGTCGGCGGACACTGACGGGCGCACCGCCGCCTCGGCGTGGGTCGAAAAAAAGCCTGCCAACCCGTGAGGGCCGGCAGGCTTGAAGCCTTGGAATGGGCGCGCGCTCAGAAATCGTGGCGGATGCCCACGGCGTACACGCGGTAGTCGCGGGTGGTCACGCCGGCGGCGTTCTCGGTTTCGCCGTCCAGGTAGCCGCCGTACACGCGCGTGCGCTTGGACAGGGCGTAGGTCGCGGCCAGGGCGAAGGCCGCGCCCTTGCCGCTGGTGGCGCCCGCGGCATTCTTGGCCTTGCTGCGCGAGTAGCCGGCGCTCAGCTCCAGGTTGCCCAGCGGCACGCTCACGCCCAGCGCCATCTCGTTGTCCTTGCGGTTGTCGCCGGCCTTGACGTTCTGGTACTGCGCGGAGAGGCGCGCCGGGCCGAAGTTGTAGGTGGCGCCGACGGTGGTGTGCTGGCGGTCATTGACCAGCAGCGGCTGGTCTTCGTCCTGGTGGGCGACGCCCAGGTCGAGGTTGCCGGCGCGGTAGCGCGCGCCGATGGCGGTCACTTTCGGTGTGCCGGCCACGTCCTCATCGAGCGCGTAGGTCAGGCCGGCGCTGAAGCCGCCGAAGCTGGGCGAGTCGTAGCGGATCTGGTTGTTCGGGCGGGCGACGTAGGCGGCCAGGCCCGCGCGGTAGGCCTCGACGGCGGAGTTGAACTGCGAGTCGGCCGAGATGTTGTAGGTGTTGCCCAGGTCGAAGATGTCCTTGTAGATGCTGTCGGCCTTGCCCATGCGGACCGAGCCGAAGCCGCCGCTCAGGCCGACCCAGGACTGGCGCGAAAAGCCGCCCGGGCCAGTGCCGTCGTCGGCGTTGAACGCCGTCTCGAGCTGGAAGATGGCCTTGAGTCCGCCCCCCAGGTCTTCGCTGCCGCGCATGCCCCAGCGGCTGTTGGTGAGGTTGCCGCTGTAGAGCTGCGTGGTGCTCACGCCGTTGAGCTTCGTCGCCCCCAGCGAGGCATCGATGCGGCCATAGAGGGTGACGTTCGTTTGCGCCATGGCGCTGCCGGTACAGGCCAGGACGGCCAGAGCCATCAAGCTCTTTTTCATGAGGGATATCTCCTTGTGGTTCGGTCGGGGCCCGTCAGGGCCCCCGCCTTCCACACCGTGCGGAAGGCGGGCGGATTGTAGGCAGAAGAACAAAATTTTCTATCTAAGTAAAAATACCCGGTGTATTTAAAATCATCAGGGTAAACCCCTAAAAAAATGCTCAAAAATGGCGTTGATTCAGGGGATGTGGCGCCTTTACACTGGCGGCCAACAAATACTAGATGGCTAAGTATTTTTCGAAAATCTGACGAAACCCCTCGATAGGAGATGAGCGATGGAAACGGCTGAAGGCAACCAGTTCTTGACCCAGGTGGGCAAAGGCACCCCCATGGGCGAACTGATGCGGCGGTACTGGCACCCGATTTGCGCGGTGGCCGACATGGATGGGAGGTGGACGAGGCCGGTGCGGCTGCTGGGCGAGCGCCTGGTGCTGTTCCGCAACCGCCAGGGCGAACTGGGCCTGATCGCGGAGCGCTGCCCCCACCGGCGTGCGTCGTTCCTGCACGGCATCCCCACCGCAGAGGGCATCCGCTGCCCGTACCACGGCTGGCAGTTCGACGTGGCTGGCAAGTGCATCGAGCAGCCGAACGAGGTCGACAACTGCGCGTTCCGCGACAAGGTGGCCATCGATGCCTACCCGGTGCAGGAGCTGGGCGGGCTGGTGTTCGCCTACCTGGGACCCCAGCCCGCGCCGTTGCTGCCGCGTTTCGACGGTTTCGTCGCCGGCGGCACGATCCGCATGCTGGGCCGCGCGGAGTTGCCGGTGAACTGGCTCCAGGTGATGGAGAACTCGCTCGATCCGATCCACACCGAGTGGCTGCACGGGCACCACTACGAGTTCCTCAAGGAGCAGGAGGGCATCAAGGTCGCGATCAGCGCCCACCACGTGAAGATCGATTTCCGCGAGTTCGAGTTCGGCATCACGAAGCACCGCCTGCTGGAGGGGCATTCGGAGGACGGCGACGACTGGCGCATTGGCCATCCGGTCGTGTTCCCGAACATGCTGGCCGTGGGCAATGGCGACGAGAAGTCGCGCTACTTCTCGTTCCAGATCCGGGTGCCGATGGACGACGAGAACACCTTGCACCTCTGGTACAACGCCTACGTGCCGCCCGAGGGCGCCTCGGTGCCGCAGCGCCTGCTGGACAAGGTGCACACCTACGACGTGCCTTTCAAGGACGACAAAGGCGAGTTCATCGTGGACAACGTGGACGGCCAGGACATGATGGCCTGGATCACCCAGGGCGCGATCGCCGACCGCACCCTGGAGAACCTGGGCGCGTCGGACAAGGGCATTGCCACCTACCGCCGCGTGCTGCGGCGCGAGATCAAGAAGATGCAGCAGGGCCAGGACCCGATCGGCATCGTTCGCGATGCCGCGCGCAACGCCTGCATCGACCTGCCGAACGAGAAGAAGAAGCACCACAACAGCGACGGTTTCGCCAGCTTCATGCTGCGCACCCACGCCAAGTACTCGCCCATCGCGCAAGACCTGGTCAACGTGTTCGAGAACCCCAGGCTTCGGGACGCGACCGAAGCCGCACTGGAAGCGCAGCATGGCTAACCCGGCGCAGACCCGAGGCGGCCTGAGCGCGGAAGACGCCCGGCAGGTGCTCATCGACTCGGGGCTCATCCTCGAGGCCGCGGGCCAGGGCGACCTCACGCGCGGCCACGTGTCGGTGCGCGTGCCCGGCGACCCGACCCACTTCTACATGAAGCCGCACAGCTTCGGCTTCGACGAGATCACCCACGAGAACATCGTCATCTGCAACCTGGATGGCGAGAAGATCGGGGGCGGTGGGCGAAAGCACAGCGAGGTGTACATCCACTCCGAAATCTACAAGGCGCGGCCCGATGTCATGAGCGTGATCCACACGCACCCCACGCACGCCGTGGCCTTTTCGGCCACCGGGCGGGCCATGCGGCCGATCAGCCAGCCCAGCGTGGCGTTCCTGGATGGCCTGCCGGTGTACACCGACACCATCGAGCTGATCCGCACGCACGAAATGGGGGCCGGCGTGGCCAAAGCCCTGGGGCCCCACAAGGCCGTGCTGATGAGGAATCATGGCGTGGCGGTGGTGGGCGCCAGCGTCGAGGAGTCGACCATCCTGGCGATCCTGCTGGAGAACGCCTGCGAGATCCAGCTGCTGGCCGACGCGGCCGGTGCCGCCGGGGCCGAGTTCGACCGGGCATGCATCGAGCGCCTGCACGACACCATCACCAAGACGGAGCAATACACGATCAACTTTGAATACCTGCGACGGCGCGCCATCCGCCAGAAGAGCTGAGAGGCGAGCCATCCAGCCGTTGCGAGCCGCGCCGGGTACACCGCCTGGACCCCATGATGAAGGAGACACAGCAATGAAGAAGATTCTGAAGAACGTGATGGCGAGCGCCCTCGTCGTGCTCGGTGCCCAGGGTGCCCTGGCCCAGGGCAGCGTGAGCGAACTGGCCCTGTACCAGGGCCCGGACCGGCAGGCGCGCCTGGTGGAGGCCGCCAAGAAGGAGAACGGGATCACGGTGTACCACTCGTATCCCGCGCTCACCAACGTGATGGCGGCCTTCACCAAGAAGTACGGCATCAAGACCCGCGCCTGGCGCGCGGGCTCGGAGGCCATTCTCCAGCGCGTGATCACGGAGTCGCGCGGCAACCGCTTCGAGGTGGACATCGTCCAGAACAACGCGCCCGAGAACGAGGCGGCCCACCGCGAGAAGCTGCTGCAGGCCGTGCGCTCCCCCTTCACGGCGGAGCTGATCCCTCAGGCCACGCCGGCGCACGGCGAATGGGTCGGCGTCACCCTGGATGTCTGGACCGCGGCCTACAACACCAACCGCATCACGGAAGCCGAGCTGCCCAAGAGCTACGAGGACCTGCAGGACCCGAAATGGAAAGGGCGCCTGGGCATCGAGGCCAACAACCATGGCTGGTTCGGCACCCTGCTGCTGGAGATGGGCGAGGAGCGAGGCCGCGAGATCTTCCGGAACATCGTGGCCACCAACGGGATCTCCGCCCGCAAGGGCCATTCCCTGTTGACCACCATGGTCGCCTCCGGCGAGGTGCCGCTGGCCCTGACGGTCTACAACTGGAACCCCGAGCAGCTCAAGGCCAAGGGCGCGCCCATCAAAGGCTTCACGCTCAAGCCCGTGATCGCCCAGCCCAGCACGGTGGCCCTGCTGAAGAAGGCGCCGAACCCGGCCTCGGCCATCCTGTTCTATGACTTCATCGTGAGCGAGGAGGGGCAGCGCGTCCTGCAGGAGTTCAGCTACGTGACCACGCACAAGAAGCTGCCCCATCCCTTGCGCGACGACGCCCTGCGCTACATCGACCCGGCCAAGGCCATCGACATGCAGAACGCCTGGCTGACCACCTTTGACGAGATGATCGTCAAGAAAGCCAAGTGACCACCGACATGAGCACTTCGCTGAATGCCGCCGGTGCCCACCCGGCCAGGGTCCCGCCCTGGCGCAGGCTGGGCGGGGCGCTGAACATGCAGTGGCTGGTGATCGGGGCCTGCCTGCTGGCGGTGGCCTACCTGGCCCTGATGCCGCTGGGCTTCCTGATCTGGCAGAGCTTCTTCACGCCGGACACCGCGGGCGAGGCTTCGCGCTTCACGCTGGAGAACTACGCCCGGGCCTACGGCTCGACCGAGACCCTGCACCTCATGGGCAACTCGCTGGTGTTCGCCAGCGGCACGGCGGTGTTCGCCTTTGGGGTGGGGGGCATGCTGGCCTGGATGAACGAGCGCACCAACACGCCTTTCAAGAAGCTGTTCTTCGCGCTCTCGATCATCCCGCTGATCATTCCCGGCATCATGTTCACGATCTCCTGGATTCTGCTGGGCAGCCCGAAGATCGGCCTGATCAACCTGCTGCTGCAGAGCTGGTTCGCCACCGACCACGTGTTCGTCAACGTGTACTCGATCTGGGGAATGATCTGGGTTGAAGGCCTGCACTACTCGCCCATGGCCTTCCTGATGATGACGGCGGCGTTCCGCTCGATGGACCCCTCGCTGGAGGAGTCGGCCCTGATGAGCGGCGCTAGCATCGGCCAGATCTTCTGGCGCGTGACGCTCAAGCTGACCTGGCCGGCGATCTTCGCCTCGATGCTGATCCTGTTCGTGCGCGCCATCGAGGCTTTCGAGGTGCCCGCGCTGCTGGGCATCCCGGTGGGGATGCAGGTGCTGACCTCCGCCATCTACCAGGCGGTGCACCAGTACCCGAGCCAGGTGGGCCTGGCGTCCTCGTACGGCACCACGCTGCTGCTCATCACCACGGCGGGCATCTACCTGCAGTCCCGGCTCACCGGCAAGGGCAGCAAGTACGCCACCGTCACGGGCAAGGGGTTCCGCCCGCGCGTGGTGGACCTGGGCGCCTGGCGCTATGTCACGGCCGCGGTGTTCATCCTGTACTTCGCGCTGATCGTGCTGCTGCCCTTCCTGGTGCTTCTGTGGTCGTCGCTGCAGAGCTACTACGCCGTGCCCTCCATGGAAGCGGCGCGCAACATGAGCCTGGATGCCTACCGCTTCCTCTGGGACCACCCCACCATCGCCAACTCGGTGTGGAACAGCCTGGTGCTGGCCTTCGGCAGCGCCACCATCGTGATGCTGATGACCTCGGTGGTCTGCTGGATCGTGATCAAGACCAAGCTGCCCGGCCGCTGGCTGCTGGACAACGTGGCCTCGCTGCCGCTGGTGTTCCCGGGCCTGGTGCTGGGCCTGGCGGTGATGGTCTTCTACCTGAACTTCAACATCGGCGTCTACGGCACGCTGTGGATCATGCTGATCGTCTACGTGACGCGGTTCATGCCCTACGGCATGCGCTACAACAGCACGTCGATGCTGCAGATCCACAAGGAGCTGGAGGAATCGGCCCAGATGAGCGGCGCGGGCTGGGGCACGATGTTCTACCGCATCCTTCTGCCCTTGCTCAAGCCGGGCCTGCTGGCCGGCTGGATCTACGTCTTCATCGTTTCGATCCGCGAGCTCTCCGCCTCCATCCTGCTGTACAGCCCGGGCAACGAGGTCATCGCCATCGTGATCTGGGAGCTGTGGGAGAACGGGCAGTTCGTGGAGTTGTCCGCGCTGGGCGTGGTGTTCATCCTGGCCCTGCTGATGCTGGTCGTCCTGGCCCAGTACGTGGGACGCCGCTTCGGGGTGAAGGAAATCTGATGAACAAGCAACAGGAGACAAGCACATGCTGCGCGTAAGCAACCTCAACACGCAATACAAGGACAGCCACGGGCGCATCGTCAAGGCGGCGCAGGACATCTCCATCGAGGTGCCGCGGGGCAAACTGTTCACCCTGCTCGGGCCCAGCGGCTGCGGCAAGACCACGACCATGCGCTCCGTGGCCGGCCTGGAGAAACCCGTGTCGGGCAAGATCACGGTGAATGGCCAGCCGGTCTATTGCTCGAGCACCGGCGTCTTCATCGCGCCCAACAAGCGCAATTTCGGCATGGTGTTCCAGTCGTACGCGATCTGGCCGCACATGAACGTGTTCCAGAACGCGGCGTTCCCGCTCGAGGTGGGCTCTAAGAAATTCAACCGCCGCGAGATCGAGGACAAGGTCATGCGCGTGCTGACGGTGGTGGGCCTGGAGAACTTCGCGGACCGCGAGGCGACCATGCTCTCCGGCGGCCAGCAGCAGCGCCTGGCGCTGGCGCGCGCGCTGGCCATGGAGCCCGAGCTGTTGCTGCTCGACGAGCCGCTGTCCAACCTGGACGCCAAGCTGCGCGAGCGCATGCGCTTCGAACTCAAGCGCCTGCAGCGCGAACTCGGCCTGACCACCATCTACGTCACGCACGACCAGAGCGAGGCGCTGGCGCTGTCGCACGAAATCGCGGTGATGAGCGAGGGCCGCATCCGCCAGATCGGCTCGCCGCGCGACATCTACGAGCGCCCGGCCAACCGCTTCGTGGCCGACTTCGTGGGACTGACCAACTTCATCGAAGGGGACGTGCGGGCCTGGGTGGGCGAGAACCTGTGCGACGTCATGACCGGCATCGGCGTGCTGCGGGTCACCGCCTACGAAAAGCTGCCCGTGGGCGCGCGGGTGCTGCTCTCGGTGCGCCCCGAGGACGTGGAGCTCAGCGAACTGGCGCCCGTCGGCGAGAACGTGCTGGCCGCGACGGTCGACGCCAAGGTGTTCCTGGGCGAATTCATCGACTTTCAGGTCAAACTCGGCGACCGTTCCCTGATGGCGCGCGCGCACCCCTCGCTCAAGACCATGGTGGGCGAGTCCCTGTATGTCAGGATCAACCCCGAAAAATGCATCTGCATCAGCCCGGACTGACGCTTTCATCCACCCGACCCGACCCGCCTCAAGCCAACCGATCGCCATGTCTCAAGCAGAAAACAACAGGGAAAAAGAAGCCATTGCCGCCGACTGGCGCGGGGTGCTTAACGACGAGCGCCTGGCCCACCTGGTCAAGACCGCGTTCCGCTGCACCTCCAGCAGCCTGTCGCGCCGCCTGAAGCAGCACGACGTGCTCTACGGCCACTGGACCCTGCTGCGCATCCTGTGGCGCGGCGACGGCCTGACGCAGCGCCAGCTCAGCGAGCAGGCCGGCGTGACCGAGCCCTCGACCATCACCGCTCTCAAGGGCATGGAGGCGCTGGGCTATGTCTTCCGCCAGAAGGTGCCGGGCAACAAGAAGAACAACCGGGTCTTCCTCACGCCCAAGGGCGTGGCGCTGCGCTCGGCCATCGTCATCTGCGCGGAAGAGGTCAACGCCATCGCTTCGGCCGGGGTGCCGGCCGAGGACCTCGCCACGACGCGCCGCACCCTGCTGGCCATCATCGACAACCTGAGCCGGGACGCCGCCCGGCAGGTGGACAGCGAAGACGACGTGGGTCTGGACGGAGACAGCTGATGCCCACGCCCCTTCGCATCGGCATGCTCGGAATGGGCAATGCCGGGTTGGCCTTCGTCCCTGCACTGGGCCGGCACCCGGAATTTGAGCTCGTGGCCTTCGTCGAACCCGACGAACGCGCCCGCGCGGCGGCCCAGGCGAGCCACGGCCTGCCGGGCCATGCCTCGCTCGCGCAGCTGCTGGCCGAGGGCCCGGCGCTGGACGCGGTGTGCATCGCCTCGCCGACGGAATACCACACGGCCCAGGCGCTGCAGGCCATCGACGCCGGCCTGCACGTGCTGGTCGAGAAGCCGATGGCCACCTCGCTGGACGATGCCCGCGCCATGGTGCGGGCCGCGAGCGAGCGTGGCGTGACGCTGCTGGTGGGCCACTCCCACAGCTACGACCTGCCCATCCACCGGATGCGCGAGGTGATCGACTCGGGCCGCCTGGGTGCGGTGCGGATGGCGCACAACTGGTGCTTCACCGACTGGATCTACCGGCCGCGCCGTCCCGACGAACTGGACACGCGCCAGGGTGGCGGTGTCACCCTGCGCCAGGGCTCGCACCAGTTCGACATCCTGCGCCTGCTGTGCGGCGGCCAGGTGCGCCGCGTGCGGGCCCGCGCCTTCGACCTCGACCCGCAGCGCCGTGCCATCGGCGCGCACTGCGTGTACCTCGATTTCGAGAACGGCGCCGTGGCGACCGCCGTGTACAACGGCTACGGTGGTTTCCAGACCACCGAGATTCTCGGGGGCCTGTCGGAATGGGGGTTCCCCGCGCCCGAGCAGGGCTGGGCCGTCCAGCGCCGGGGCCAGGGCGGCGCGCGCGATGCCGCCGCCGAACGCCAGGCCAAGCAGGCGCGCGCCGGCAAGGTGATCCCGGACCAGGCGCCGTTCCACCCCTTCTTCGGCATCACGCTGGTGAGCTGCGAGGGTGGGGACATCCGGCAATCGCCCCAGGGCCTGTTCGTGTACGACCGCGACGGCGTGGAGGAACTCCGTTTCCCCACCGACAGGACGCCGCGCGACCTCGTGGTGGCCGAGTTCGCCGAGGCGATCCGGGGCCGCGCGCCGGCGGTGCATGACGGCCAGTGGGGCCTGGCCAATCTGGAGGTGTGTCTGGCGGCCATCGCGTCCTCCGAGCAGGCCACCGAAGTGGATTTGAACGAACAGAGAGCGGTGCCCGCATGAGCAATGAAGATCTGGCCGTCGCCACGGCCCCGGATACCCTCACCCCCACCGAGAGCGGCTGGATGAGCCTGGTGGTGGTGGGCAAGCGCTGCATCGCCAGCGATGTGCATGAGTTCGAACTCGCGCGGCCCGGCGGCGGTGCGCTGCCGCCGGCCGAGCCCGGCGCGCACATCACGCTGCTCACGCCCAACGGCCTGACGCGGCGGTATTCGGTCTGCAACCGCCCGGGCGAAACCACGGCCTACCGCATCGCGGTCAAGCGCGAGGCGCAGGGCCTGGGTGGCTCCCGTTGCCTGGTGGACCAGGTCCAGGTCGGCGACCCGCTCCCGGTGTCGCCGCCCGCGAACTACTTTCCCCTGGTGGCGGGCGCCCCCGCGTATTGGCTGATCGCCGGCGGCATCGGCATCACACCCATCCTGTCCATGGCGCGCGCGCTGCAGCAGCGCGGCGTGGCGTTCCGGCTGCTGTACCTGACGCAGATGCCCGAGTCGGCGGCCTACCGCGAGCAGCTCCAGGCGCCCGACCTGGCCCCGTTCACCACCGTGCACCACAACCACGCCGACCCGGCCCGCCGCTTCGACCTCGCGGCCGCGATGCGGGCCTGCCCCGCGGACGCCCACGTCTACTGCTGCGGCCCGCGGCGCCTGATGGACGCGGTGAAGGAACTGGCGCGGGGCCGCTCGGCTGGCACCGTGCACTTCGAGGACTTCGGCACCAGCGAAGTCTCCGAGGCGCACACCGACCTCCCGTTCAAGGTCCGGCTCTGCAAGACCGGCCAGGTGTTTGACGTGCCCTGCGGCAAGACCATCCTGGACGTGCTGCGCGAAGCCCAGGTGCTGGTGCCCAGCTCCTGCGAGAGCGGCACCTGCGGCTCGTGCCGCACCCGGCTCGTGTCGGGCGTGGCCGACCACCGTGACTACGTGCTGGACGAAGACCAGCATGACAGCGAAATCATGATCTGTGTCTCCCGCGCCAAGAGCGCCGTGATCGAAATCGACCTCTGAGAAACCCCACCATGTCCCAACTGCAAATCTCCGTCGCCATGGGCGACTACGACCGCAACCGCGCGCTGTTCGACGGCCGCGTCCAGATCGACGGCTGCGATCCCGTCTACATGCTGCTCAGCCCGGAAGAGATGTTCTTCCGCGCCATGCGCAACCGCGACTTCGACGTCACCGAGTTGTCCTTCTCCAGCTACCTTGTGAAGCACTCGGCCGGCGACAGCCCCTACGTCGCCATTCCGGTCTTCCTCTCGCGCGCCTTCCGGCACACCTCGATCTACGTGCGCAAGGACCGCATCCGGCGGCCCGAAGACCTCAAGGGTTGCCGCATCGGCATCCCCGAGTACCAGCTCACGGCCATTGTCTGGGCGCGCTCGATCCTGCAGGACGACTACGGCATCCAGCCGCAGGACGTGACCTGGGTGCGCGGTGGCATCGACACCCCGGGGCGCCCCGAGAAGATCAAGCTGAACCTGCCGCCCGGCGTCAACGTGACCAGTGCGCCCGAAGGCCGCACCATCTCCGACCTGCTCGACCAGGGCGAGATCGACGCCTTCATCGCGCCGCGCCCACCGAGTGGCGCCGCCCTGACCAACCCGCAGGTGGGCTGGCTGTTCGACGACCCCACCGCCGCGGCCAAGGACTACTACGCGCGCACCGGCATCTTCCCCATCATGCACGTGGTCGGTGTGCGCAAGGAGCTGGTGCAGCAGCACCCCTGGCTGCCCGCCGCGCTGTACAAGGCCTTCGGTGAATCCAAGGCGCGGGCGCTGGAGCTGCTGGCCGATACCTCGGCCACCAAGGTCACGCTGCCCTTCGTCGAAGAGCAGCTCAAGGCCGCTCGCGAACTGCTGGGCAGCGATTTCTGGTCGTACGGCGTGGCGCCCAACACGCGGACCCTCGAAGCCTTCCTGCACCACCACCATGCGCAAGGCCTGTCGGCCCGCAAGGTCGAGCTCGCCGAGCTGTTCCACCCCTCGACCTATGAGAGCTACAGCATCTGAGGCCGCCCGCGCCGCCGCAGCCTGCCATGGTCCATCGAATGGGTGAATTCCAGCCCGCCGCGTGGTTGGCGTTCCTGCTGGCGGGGGCGGTCATCGTCCTGGCGGCGGGCATCGTCAAAGGCGCGATGGGCGTGGGCATGGGCATGCTGGCCGTGCCCATGCTGTCCCTCTTCGTGCCACCGGCCCAGGCCATCGGCCTGATGGTGGTGCCGGTGCTGTGGTCCAACGTGGTCCAGACCATCGAGCGCGGTTCGCCGATCTACAGCGTGAAGCGCTTTCGCTGGCTCATCGTGTCGCAGCTGTTGTCTGTCGTGCTCACGGTGCGCCTGACCTCCAGCCTCTCGGCCGACCACATGAACGTGATGTTCGCCTGCGCGATCCTGGTCTCCGTGCTGCTGATGGCGACCCGGTCCAACGTGCGGATCGCGCCGCGCCACGAGACCGCGGCCAGCGTGCTGGCCGGGATCACGGCCGGTGTGATGGGCGGGGTGTCGTCCCTCACCAGCCCGGTGCTCATCACCTACCTGATGGCGCTGAACCTCAAGCGCGAGGAGTTCATCGGCAGCATCAGCGTCATCTACCTCTTCGGTTCGGTGTTCATGTACTCGGCCATGATCTGGTACGGCCGCTTCGGCGCCTTCGAGCTGCTGGTGTCCTGCGCCACCGTGCTGCCCATGCTGCTCGGGCTCGCGCTGGGCAAGAAGATCCGCTACCGGCTCAGCGAGACGCGCTTTCGCGCGCTGCTGCTGGCCTTTCTGACGGTGCTGGCGACGGTGCTGCTGTTCAAGTGAACCAGGACGCTCACCCGCCCATGCCCGAACAGGGCCCCTTGGCCTGGAGCGACGAGCTCCTGCTCGGTTACCTGCCCATGGACCGCCGGCACGAGGAATTCGTGACCTGCCTGGGCGATCTGCAGCGCGCGCCCGACGAGATCCTGCTGGTGGCGCTGGACGCCATGATTGATCACCTGGCCGAGCACTTCGGCGAGGAGGACCGCTGGATGGAAGAGAGCGGGTTTCCGCCCCGCCAGTGCCATGTGGACGAGCACGCGGCCGTGCTCCGCTCAGCCGCCGAGGTGCGCTCCCTGCTGTTGCAGGGCGATGTGGCGCCCTGTCGGCGCCTGGCCGATGCGCTGGAAGACTGGTTCCCCGGCCACGCCACCCACCTCGATTCCGCCCTGGCGCACTGGATGTGCAAGGCCCAGCTGGGCGGCAAGCCGGTGGTCCTGCGGCGCCGTTCCTAGCCCCTTTTTTCTCTCTCCCTTCTCTGCCGACGATGATGGACCTCGACATTTCCCCCACCCAGATCGACGCCGACGTGCAACGCGCCCTGACCGAGGACGTGGGCGCGGGCGATCTCTCTGCCGGCATCGTGCCCGGCGACCGGCGCGCGCGCGCCGTCGTGATCTGCCGGCAGGCCGCCGTGATCTGCGGCGAACCCTGGGTGCGGGCCACGCTGCGCCAGCTGGCCCCGGCTGCCACGGTGACCTGGCGGGTGCCCGACGGCGGGCGTTGTGAACCCGGGCAGGCGATCTTCGAGGTCGAGGGTGGCGCGCGCGAACTGCTCACCGCCGAACGCACCTGCCTGAACTTCCTGCAGTTCCTCAGCGGCATCGCGACCCGGACGGCGGTCTACGTCGATCGGGTGCAGGGCACAGTCGCCCGCGTGCTCGACACCCGCAAGACCATCCCTGGCCTGCGCCAGGCACAAAAATACGCCGTGCGCTGCGGCGGCGGGCACAACCACCGCATGGGGCTGTTCGATGCGGTGCTGATCAAGGAGAACCACATCCACGCGGCCGGCAGCCTCTCGGCCGCGTTCCGCGCGGCCCAGGCGCTGGCGCCTCAGGCCAGCTTCATCCAGGTCGAGGTGGAAACCCTGGCGCAGCTGGAAGAGGCGCTGGCCATCGGCGTGACCATGGTGCTGCTGGACAACATGCCGCTGGACTCGGTGCGCCGCGCGGTGGCGATGGCCGGCGGCCGATGCAGCCTGGAGGTCTCGGGCGGTGTGAACCTGGAGAACATCCGCGCCTATGCCGAGACCGGGGTGGACCGCATCTCGGTGGGCGCGCTGGTCAAGGACGTCATCGCCGCCGACTTCTCCATGCGCTTCACGGCCTGAGCCCGGCCCCCTTGGCGGGGCGCGGGGCTCAGACGTCCTTGAGCACCGGCCCCAGGTCCAGCGTGCTGCGTTGCCCCAGGTCGCGCCGGTGCGCATGCAGCCAGCGGTCCGCCGCTTCGCGCCCCATGGCATGCAGATTGGAGAGGAAGGCCCACTGCGTGTTGGTCTTGCTGCCCGCGCCCAGCGCCGCGAGCGAGTCGCCACCCTCGATCAGGTGCACGCGCAGCCGCTGCACGCGCTGGAACAGCGCGGGGCTGCCGGGCGAGCGCTGCTCGCCGATGACCTGCTTGAGCAGCGCCAGCGTGCGCAGCTCTTTCACCAGGCTGGCGTTGAAGGTCACCTCGTTGATGCGGTCGAGGATGTCGCGCGCGCTGGTGGGCACGCTCTCGCGCTGCGTGGGGTTGATCTGCACCAGCAGCAGGTCGTCGGCGCGGGTCTCGTTGACCAGCGGCAGCAGCGTGGGGTTGCCCGCGTAGCCGCCGTCCCAGTAGGCCTCGCCCTCGATCTCCACCGCCTGGAACAGCAGCGGCAGGCAGGCCGAGGCCAGCACCATGTCGGCCGTGAGTTCCTGCTGGCCGAACACGCGCAGCGCGCCGGTGCGCACCTGCGTGGCGGCAATGAAGAGCTGCGTCTTGTGGCAGCGGCGCGCGCGGTCGAAGTCGATGGTTTCGACCAGGATGTCGCGCAGCGGGTTCAGGTTGAGCGGGTTGAGCTGGTAGGGCGAGAGCGTGTGGCCGAAGGCATCGGCCGCCTGCTGCAGCGGCTCGGTCCAGGGCTTGAGCCAGGGCGCGAGCCAGTCGGTGGCCGGGCCCATGAGCACGCCGATCGGGCTGGTCTGCAGCCGGTGGAAGGGCGAGAGCTCGGCCACACGCGTCCAGAACTGGCGCAGCACGCGCTGCGCGCCTTCGCGACCGCCGTCCATGAGGCCCGAGGCCAGGGCCACCGCGTTCATGGCGCCCGCGCTGGTGCCGCTGACGGCGGCGATCTCCAGCGTGTCGTCTTCCAGCAGGCGGTCGAGCACACCCCAGGTGAAGGCGCCGTGCGAACCGCCGCCTTGCAGCGCGAGGTCGATCGGGTGTTTGCCGGGGCGGGAGTTCTGGGCCATGGATCGCATTGTCAGGGGGGAGGGGGGTGCATTGCACCATGGCCGGGTGACATCGGGCCTGGTCTGGGACAATTGGCGTTTGCTTTCGCGTCCGCATGTCCACCCCCACCCTTGAGCCCTCTTCCGCCGACACCGGCGCATCCGCCGCGCCGGTGGCCGGCCCGCTGGCGCGCGAGGCGATCGCGCTGGCCGCGTTCGACCACGTGGTGGCGCACGCGCCGGGCTACCGCGCGCGGCCGGGCCAGCGCGAGATGGCGGCCCACATCGCGCACACGCTCTCGGGGGTGACCTTGGGCGACGGCGCGGTGGCGAGCGACGCGGCGCTGCCCGCGCGCGGCATCGCGGTGGTGCAGGCGGGCACCGGCGTGGGCAAATCGGCGGCCTATGCGTCCACGGTGATTCCGCTCGCGCTGGCGCAGCAGAAGCGCGTGATCATCAGCACCGCCACGGTGGCGCTGCAGGAGCAGCTGATCGCCAAGGACCTGCCGGCGCTGGCCGCCACGCTGCCGCAGCCCTTCAGCTTCGCGCTGGCCAAGGGGCGCGGGCGCTACGTGTGCCGATTGAAGCTCGACCAACTGAGTGGCGGCGACGCGGCCAGCGCCGACCTGTTCGAAAGCGACGACGGCGCCGCCGCCGACACCAGCGCGGCCGGGCTGGCGGCGCAGGCCGTGGCCTCGGCCGCCGCCGCGGCGCGCTGGCAGGAGCGTGGCGTGCAGTACACCGCCTGGGCCAACGCGCTGGACGGTGGCAGCTGGGACGGCGACCGCGACCGGCTGGATGACCCGCCCGACGGCAGCCTGTGGGCGCCCGTGGCCGCCGAGCGCCACACCTGCACCGCGCGCCACTGCCCCAGCTACAACAGCTGCAGCTACTACCAGGCGCGCGCCAGGCTGGCTCAGGCGCAGGTGATCGTGGTCAACCACGACCTGCTGCTCTCCACCCTGGGCCTGCACGCGCTGCCCGCGCCGCAGGACTGCTACCTCGTGTTCGACGAGGCGCACCACCTGGGTTCGGTGGCGCAGGGGCAGTTCACCGCCTCCATGGACCTGATGCGCGGCCACTGGCTGGACAAGCTGCCGCGCGCCGTGGACGAGGTGGCCACGGCGATCGACCACAAGCCCACCATCGATGTGGCCGCGTTCACCAAGGAACTCAAGAGCGCGCAGACCGAGCTGGCGCGGCTGGCGATGCAGCGCATCGGCTCGCTGCCGGCCTGGCTGGACCTCACCGGCCGGTCCGCCGGCCGCTCGCCCGCGCGCGCGGGGGGCGGTTCTTTCAACGACGCTGGCGCACCGGTGGTGGACCGCTTCGAAGGCGGCGTGCTGCCGGCGGAGTGGCAGGAGGTGGTGGGCAAGCTGCACGCCAACGCCAGCAGCCTGCTGAAGGTGTTCGAGGCGCTGGCCACCCAGCTCAAGGCCAATGCGCGCGAGAACCCGGGCGACGCGGCGCGCTGCGCCAAGCTCTACAGCCGCCTGGGCGTGCTCGCGCCGCGCCTGCAGAGCGCGCAGGAGACCGCCAGCTACTGGCAGCAGGCGGCGGGCGACGGGCAGCCGCCCCTGGCCAAGTGGCTGGAGGCCGGCGTAAGCCATGGCCTGGTCACACTGACCGCGCACGCCTGCCCCTTGCAGCCGGGCAGCCTGCTGCGCAACCACCTGTGGAACCAGGTGCGCGCGGCGGTGGTCACCTCGGCCTCGCTCACCACCTGTGGCAGCTTCGACCACTTCCTGCACGAATCCGGCCTGGCCTGGGACGGCGCGGTGGCCGCGCGCGAGGTGCAGAGCCCGTTCGACCACGCGCGCCAGGGCCGCCTGGTGGTGGTGCAGACCACCGCCGACCCCAAGGACGTGGACGGTTACACGCGCGAAATGCTGGCCCTGCTGATGGCCGACCTGCGCGAGGTCGAGCGCGGCGCGCTGGTGCTGTTCACCTCGCGCGCGCAGATGCGCCAGGCACAGGGCCTGCTGGAGCGCGGCGAACAAGGCGCACTGCGCGACCGCGTGCTGGTGCAGGGCGAGGCCTCGCGAACCGTGCTGCTGCGCCGCCATGCCGAGCGCGTGGCCGAGGGCAAGCCCTCGGTGCTGTTCGGCCTGCAGTCCTTCGGCGAGGGGCTGGACCTGCCCGGCGAGTTGTGCGAATGGGTGTTCATCACCAAGCTGCCCTTTGCCTCGCCGAGCGACCCGGTGGGCCAGGCTCGCGCCGACTGGCTCAAGAGCCAGGGCCGCGACCCGTTCAGCGAACTCGTGGTGCCCGCCACCGGCGCGCGCCTGCTGCAATGGACCGGGCGCGCGCTGCGCACCGAGGCCGACGAGGCGGTGGTCGTTTGTTACGATGCCCGCTTGCTGCGCCAGTCCTACGGACGGCGCATGCTCAAGGGCTTGCCGCCCTACCGGCTGCAGCGCCGCGTGGACGGCGTGCTGACCGAAGCCTGACTCACCCACACAGAAAGCCCTGCGCATGATCTTCTCCGCCCTCAAACTCGTTCATGTGCTGGCCGTCATCCTGTGGGTGGGCGGCATGGCCTTCGCGCATTTCTTCCTGCGCCCCTCGGTGCAGGCGCTGGAGCCGCCGGTGCGCCTGCGTCTGTTGCAGACCGTGATGCAGCGCTTCTTCTCGGTGGTGCTGTGGGCCTCGCTGGTGGTCCTGGTCACCGGCCTGTGGATGATCGGTCGTGTGGCGAAAGAGACAGTGCAGGCCGGCCTGGCCTTCAACATGCCGCTGGACTGGACCATCATGGCCACGCTGGGCATCGTGATGATCGCCATCTTCGGCCACATCCGTTTCGCGCTGTTCAAGCGCCTCACGCGCACCGTGGCCGCCAGCGACTGGCCGGCCGCCGGCGCGGCCATGGCCTCCATCCGCAGCTGGGTGTTCGTCAACCTGTGCATCGGCATCGTGATCGTCTGCGTGACGCTGCTGATGGGCTGAACGCCTCCGCCGCGCTGTCATGAGCGTGCCTTCCATGAGGATCTTCCAACGAGGGGGGTGGATGATGGCGTTGCTGACTGCCCTGCTCCAGGGCTGTGCCCTGCCTCCGCTGGAAGGGCGCACCGAGTCCCGGGCCCTGGCGCCGGCCGAGGCCGCTGCCACGGCGCTGGGCCGTGTGCTGAGCGCGGACGCGCAGGCCCATCCCGGCGAGTCCGGCATCCTGCCGCTGGCCGATGCGCTGGAGTCGTTCGCGGCGCGCGTGCTGCTGGTGCGCGCGGCCGAGCGCACGCTGGACGTGCAGTACTACATCTGGCGCGACGACATCACCGGCAACCTCCTGCTCAACGCGCTGCGCGAGGCGGCCGACCGCGGCGTGCGCGTGCGCCTGCTGCTGGACGACAACGGCGTGGCCATGGACGGCAAGCTGCTCGCGCTGGACCGGCACCCGGCCATCGAGGTGCGGCTGTTCAACCCGTTCTCCATCCGCCAGCCCAAGGCGCTGGGCTACCTCACGCACTTCAGCCGCGCCAACCGGCGCATGCACAACAAGGCGCTGGTCGCCGACAGCCAGGCCGCCATCATGGGTGGGCGCAACGTGGGCGACGAGTACTTCGGCGCCACCGATGGCGTGCTGTTCGCCGATCTCGACGTGCTGGCCACCGGGGCGGTGGTGCCCGAGCTGTCGACCGACTTCGACCGCTACTGGGCCAGCGCCTCGGCCTACCCGATCGACCGCATCGTCCCGGCCGGGACCGCAGTGGCGGCACCGGACGCCGTGGCGCAGGCCGAGCGCGATCCGCGCGCCACGCGCTACCTGCAGGCCCTGCGCGGGTCGCGCTTCGTGTCCGACCTGCTCACGGGGGGCATCGTGCCCCAGTGGGCGCGCGTGGAGATGGTCAGCGACGATCCCCGCAAGGGCCTGGGCCTGGCCGAGAAGGAAGGGCTGGTGACCCACCAGCTGGCCCAGGTGCTGGCGCGCCCGCCGGTGCGCTCGCTCGATCTGATCTCGCCCTACTTCGTGCCCACCGCGGCCGGCGTGGCGGTCTTCGAGCGCCTCGCGGCCAGGGGCGTGCGCGTGCGCATCCTGACGAACGCGCTGGAGGCGACCGACGTGTCGGCCGTGCACTCGGGTTACGCGCGCTACCGCCAGGACCTGCTGCGCTGCGGCATCGAGCTGTATGAGATGCGCCGCAGCGCGGTGGTGATGGGCCGCTCGGGCGTGTTCGGCAGTTCGGGCTCCAGCCTGCACGCCAAGACCTTCGCGCTCGATGGCGAGCGCGTGTTCGTGGGGTCGATGAATTTCGATCCGCGCTCGGCGCACCTGAACACCGAGCTGGGGTTCATCATCGACAGCCCGGCCATGGCGCGCGCGGTCGCAGACGCCTTCGACCGCGAGGTGCCGGCCACGGCGTACGCGGTGCGGCTCGATGAGCAGGGCGATCTGGTGTGGATCGAACGCCGCGACGGCCAGGAGATCCGCCACACCCGCGAGCCGGGCAGCTCACTGGGGCAACGCGCCTGGATCGGCTTGTTGTCGGTGTTGCCGATCGAGTGGCTGCTCTAGCCGCGCGTCATGCGGCCAGAAGGCGCCGCACGTCCTCCACGTTGAGCGGCTTGACGAGAAAGCCCTTAATCTGAGGCACAGATCTCGCCATCTGCATGTCCGAGGCCGCATCCGAGGAGCTCAGTATGTAAGTCTGAATTTCGCCGTTCAGCAGTGACAGTTCAACCAACTTCTTGATGGTCTCGAAGCCATTGAGCACCGGCATATTGATGTCAATGAACAAGAGGGTTGGCACTGGCTGCGTTTCTCGCCGCATGACGTCAACGAGCTGAACCCCGGACTCCAGAACCGCCAGCTCGCCGGCAAATCCCGCCTTCTTCAGAATGATGGTGTGAAAACTGTTGTCCAGATCGTTGTCGTCAACCAGGACGATGCGCTCGATGGGGGGCATGGTTCGTTCAATCTTGACAGGGGCGAATGGCGCCAGGGAGTTCCAGCAGAAAGGTGCTTCCCGCGCCTTCGGTCGATTGCACGGTGATCGATCCACCATGCATTTCCGCGATGCGCTTGCACATGGCCAGTCCGAGCCCGGATCCCGGACTGATCCTTCGGGAGTGCAGGCGTCTTGAGGGCAGGAATATCTCCTCGTGGTATTCGACAGGGACGCCAATACCGTTGTCGGTTACGCGCACGAGCAGCGTGTCGTCTTCTGCTTCGCTTGAGAGCGCGACCTGTGGTGCAACGCCCTCGCGCGCGTACCGGATTGCATTGGAAAACAAGTTCTGAAACAGGATGCGCAGCAATGAGGCGCTCCCTTGAATCACTGGCAACCTCGCAACCGCGAGCTGAGCGTTCTGTCGCCGCGCAACGGCGTTCAGATCGAGCCAGGCCTCATCGACAACTTCGTTCAGCCGCACCTCTTCAATCTCCATCTGATATGACTCGATCTCCATGAAGCGCCGCAAGTCATCGATCAGGGCGCGCATTCGTTCGCTCCCCTGGATGGCACTGTCTACATGGTGCAGACTGTCCTGCGGCAGAAGCTCTTCGCACTCCATCTTGATGAGCCCCATGAAGTTTCGGATGGCATTCAACGGCTCCTTCAAGTCGTGCGACAACATGTGGAAGTACTTCTGCTGCTGCAGCGTCTTTTGTTCCAACAGCTCGACAGTGGCTTCGAGTTGCTTTTCCCGTTCCTTGATGTCTTCAATGTCCTGGATCCTGGCCACGACGCCCACAGGAGCGCCTTTGCCGTCTTTTCGATCCGAAATGTAGGTGACCTGCACATGCCGAGGGCCGGCTTTGGAGAACTCGATCACTGTTTCAAATCGCACCTCCGTGCCTTCCAACGCGTGGTCAAGCTGGCGCGCCACAACGGACTCGTAAAGCCCCTTGGGCAGCAGCTCTTCCACTTTCAATCCGGCCATCTGGTCGCGGCTGAGTCCCCAGTAGTCCAGGTAGGTGCGGTTCACATACTGATAGGTGTGGTCCTTGTCGATATAGGCTTTGAGATCGATGCCCGCCGCACCGACCGCTTGCATCACGGTTTGCTGCTGGTGCCAGCGATTCGCCTGATCCGAAACCGATTCCAGGATGGCATTCGAGTGGTTGATCAGGTTTCGGACCGCCGCCGCCATGGTCTGGAGTGCGCCGATCTGTCGCTTTGAGAGCTGTCGCGGAGCGTGGTCGATGACGCAGACTGTCCCCAGCGCATGGCCATCCAAAGTGACGATCGGTGCACCCGCGTAGAACCGGATGTTCGGGTCACCGGTGACCAGTGGGTTGTCGAAGAATCTTTCGTCGCGAAGCGCATCTTCGACGAGCATGACATCCTCCGGCATGAGGATGGCATGCGCGCAGAAGGCGAATTCTCGTGCGGTGTGCGTGATCCGAAGGCCCACTTTGGATTTGAACCATTGTCGGTCTTCGTCCACCAGCGTGATGAGGGCGATGGGCGACTCGCACATCTGAGCGGCCAACTCGGTGATGGCGTCGAATGCCGCATCGGGCAAGGTGTCCATGATTCCGAGTTCGCGCAAGCGTTGAAGGCGCTTTGCCTCGAAGGGCGTGGGCGGGGCAACTTTCATTCTTCTTCTTCATTGGTGTGATTTGACTAGACACCACGCCGGTGCCCGCCCAGGAATCGCGCATTGCGGATGGCTTTCGATGTCTCTGGCGCCTGGTTCTCTCTCGCCTCCGTGTTCAATCACAGATCGGTTCATGCTGCGCGCCCGTCCCGCTTGCGTCATCAGGACCTTCACTCTTGGAGACTGCCCGAACATGGTGCATATTTGTCAGTTGCCCGGTGGCGAGGGCGGGCGGTTGCCGAGCAGGCGGTGCCACAGGCCGGGCAGCGCGGTCGCGAGGTCCGGGCGCGAGCCGTTCAGGGTGGGGCGGTGGCCCCCGCTGGCCCGCTCCGTGTCGGTGCCCAGGTCGAAGCGGAAGGTGTAGTGCGGCTCCTGGCCCATGCGCAGGTCGGTCACGAACAGATGGCCCTCGGTGGCCGACACGCTGTAGAAGCCGTGGGTGAAGGCCGCCATGCGCGCGAGGTAGGGCTCGTTGCGATGTTGCGCGATCAGGTCCGCGCCGCGCTCATGCACCGTCCAGGTGATCCGCGGGCTGTCGTCCAGCAGCGAGTAGAAGCCCTCGCGGTACTCGGTGGGCGTGGTGGCCACCAGCCGCCAGAGCACGGTGTTGAACGGCGAGGGCGTGACCAGCAGGCGCTCGGCCGCGATGCCGTCGGCCTGCAGGGACGCCTGCGCCACCCGCGTGACGTGCTGCTGCGCGCCCACGCTCCAGGCCAGGTAGAGCGTGCTGAGCACCAGCCCGGCGGTGTTCCAGGCCAGACCGCGCGCGGACTTCAGCCGCAGCGCCGCGACCACGCCCACGATCAGCGGCAGGGTGTAGGCCGGGTCGATGATGAAGACGCTGCCCACGGCGAACGGGTAATCGCTGAACGGCTGCAGAAGCTGGGTGCCGTAGACCGTCATGGTGTCGAGCAGCGGGTGGGTGATGAACACCAGCCACATCGCCAGCCACCAGCGCCTGAACAGCGCGGCCTCGCGGTGCACGCGCGAAACGATCCAGGCCAGCACCGGCGCGGCCAGCGTGAGCACGAAGAGCGCGTGGCTCTCGGCGCGGTGGCGCGTCATGTTGAGGATGGCGTCGCCGTGGTTGATGAAGGCGTCCAGGTCGGGCAGGGTGCCGCCGACGGCGCCCCACAGCGCGGCTTTCCACGCGGCGGTGCGCCGGCCCATCACGGCCACGCCCACGGCCGAGCCGAGGGCAATCTGGGTCAATGAATCCATGCGGCGAGCTTAGCCGCCCGGCTTCAAGCCTGCACGGCGATGGGGAAAGTGGCGCGCAGGCCGTCGCTGCCGGGGGTGAAGGGCACGGTGACCGCGGCGCGGGCCTCTTCGTTCATGCGCCGCCAGAGGCCGTCGCGCTCGTTGCCGGGGTCGCCCGCCACGTACAGCTGGGTGGTGAGCAGTTCCTGGCGGTCCAGCCGCACTTTCACGTGGATGTGCGGCGTGCGGCCGGTGTAGGGCACGGGCTTCAGGGTGCGGAAGCGGTAGCGCCCGTCGCGGCCCACGGTGACCTGGCCGAAGCCCTGGAACGCGGGGTCGGCCCGTCCGCCGTCGCCGGGGTGGTGGTAGCGGCCTTCGTGGTCGCACTGCCAGATCTCCACCACCGCGCCGGCCACGGGCACGCCCGACAGGTCGGTCACCGTGCCGTCGACCCAGGTGGGCTGGCCCTTGCCGTAGACCGCCTTGCCGTTGCGGAGCAGGTCGGCGTCCGAATCGGTCGGCAGGGTGACGGGGTAGAACGGGCCTTCGGTCTGGCTCGGCGTGGGCCGCAAGGCCTTGCCCTGCGCGAGGGCGGGTGACAGCCAGGCCGGCGCGGCCACGGCGGCGGCGCTGGCGATGAGGAGGCGGCGGCGGGGCAGGGTGGGCATGCAGGTCTCCAGGCGACGGCAGTCTGGTTGGAAGCGCCACCCCGGCGCAAGTTCCGCTCAGGGCGGGTTGCGGCTGACCGAGGCCATCCACGCGAGCAGCGAGGCGCGCATGGCTTCTTCGACCGACATGTCGATCGGCGTGGTCCAGCTGCGCGGCACGAACACGGTGTAGCCGCCGATCATGTAGCCCATGGGAAGGTAGACCGCCACGTGGTCCAGCTCGGCCAGCCCTGGCGGCAGGCCGGCCATGTTCTGGCGCGTCACCAGGCCGACGATGGTCATCTCATTGTCCGGCATCTTCAGCATCACCACCTGCTGTTGCGCGTCTTTCTTGTTGGGCGCGAAGTAGTCGGCAAAGCTCTTGAGCGAGGAATAGATGCTTTTGACGACCGGCAGGTTGGTGAACGGCAGCTCCACCCAGGAGAGCATGCGCGCTGTCACGGGCTGGGAGATCAGGAAACCCAGGCCGAAGATCATGGCCGCGCCGATCACGATGCCCAGGCCAGGCAGGTAGAAGTCGCCGACCAGCGGTCGGATCGCCCACATGGCGATGGTTTCCACCCAGACGATGAACAGGTACAGCACGTAGACCGTGAGCGCCACCGGCAGGAAGGTGATCAGGCCGCGGAAGAAGTACTGGTAGATCGGTTTCACACGCGGGAGCATACCGCGAGGTGGCTTGCAAACCGCCAGAATGCCCCCATCTGCCCGCTGTTTGCCCCATGCCGGGTGGCACGCCTGGTGTTTGCGCCAGTTCAGGAACTCCCTCGGGGCCAGGAGGCTCTCTCATCCATGAACGGACTCTTCGACTTCTTTGGCCGCGTGCTGCGTGGCGTGATCCGGCTGGCGCTGGCCCTGGCCGCCCTGGTCTTCGTGCTCAGCCTGCTGCTGGCGTCCCTGGTGGTGGTGGTCGGCGTCTCGCTCTGGTCGCTGGTGACCGGCCGCAAGCCCGCCCCGGCGGTGGTGTTCAGCCGCTTTCGCCAGACCTCGCAGCGCTACACGCAGGGCGTGTGGCCAGGTGGCACGGGCGGCGTGCGCCGGCCCATGGGCGATGTGGTGGATGTCGAGGCCACCGAGGTGCCCGACGCACCGCCCTCAGCGCGCGAACCGGGTTCCCGATCAGGCCCCGACCACACGGCGCGCGTGATCTACTGATCGGCCCGCCGGGCCAGCGCGGCCTCGTACAGGGCGTTGCGCGGCTGGCCGGTGATCTCCGCGCACAGGCGCACGGCGGTCTTCAGCGGGAGTTCGGCCAGCAGCAGGTCCAGCGTGCGAAGCGCCGCCGCGCCCACCGCGCCGGTTTCGGCCGCCTCGGCCATCAGCGGGTGCACCATCAACACGAACTCGCCGCGCGTGCGGTGCGCGCCGGCCTGCAGCCAGCCGGGGAAGGCTTCGGCCGGCATGGGCGCGATCTCCTCGAACTGCTTGGTCAGCTCGCGCCCCACGGTGAGGGTGCGCTGCCCCAGCATGGCCAGTTCCTTGGCCAGGGCCTCGATGCGGTGCGGCGCCTCCAGCAGCACGCAGGCACGCGCATCGGCGCCGATCTGCTGCACCTCGCGCTGGCGCTCGGCCGCCTTGGGCGACAGGAAGCCGGCGAACACGAAGCGGCCGTCCCAGCCGCTGTGCCCAGCCACGCTGAGCAGCGCGGTGATGCTGCTGGCGCCGGGGATCGGCAGGCAGCGCAGGCCGGCGGCGGCCACGGCAGCGACCAGGCGCGCGCCCGGGTCGCTCACGCCTGGCGTGCCGGCGTCGCTCACGTAGGCGATGCGCTGGCCTTCCTGCAGGCGCTGGACCACGGTCTGCGCGGCCTCGGCCTCGTTGTGCTCGTGCAGCGCCAGCAGCGGCTTGTGCAGGCCGTAGCCCTGCAGCAGCGCGGCGGTGTGGCGTGTGTCCTCGCAGGCCACGGTGTCCACGAGCGAGAGCACCTGCAGCGCGCGCAGCCCGATGTCGGCCAGGTTGCCGATGGGGGTGGCGACCATGTAGAGCGCGCCCTGCGGATAATGCTGGTGCCCCGCCGCGTCACGGGCGGCGGCCAACAGGGATGGAGTGCTTGCAGACAATGTGGACATCCAGAAAACAGGCAGCGCCCTCGGAGAGCGGCGCGGCGAAACAGACCACCAAGGACCGGGGCGACGCCGCGGAAGATGCGGCCCTGGTCCACCTGCGGCGCCATGGCCTGGCGCTGGTGCGGCGCAACTTCAGGACCCCGGGCCGGGGCGGTGGCGAAGTCGATTTGATTATGCGCGAGCCCGATGGCACGCTGGTCTTCGTTGAGGTGCGCCAGCGCGCCAGCCAGCGCCAGGGTGGGGCCGGCGCCAGCATCACCGGGTTGAAACAACGCCGCATCGTGTTCGCGGCGCGGCACTTTTTGCTGCGGCTCGGCTCAGAGCCTGCATGCCGCTTCGATGTGGTGCTGATCGATGGTGCGTTCGACGCGCCGACGCCGGTGCGCATCGAGTGGCTGCGCGCCGCCTTCGATGCCTCCGTGGCATTCTGAGCAAATGGATACACCCCTCACCGCTATGATCGCGCCATGCTTCTGCAACGCATCCAGCAACAGTTCATCGACAGCGCCGACCTGAAGTACCAGTGCGCCCAGTCCCTGGCACCGATGGTGGAGTCGGCCATCGCGGCCGTGCTGGCCAGCGTCACGGGCGGCGGCAAGGTGCTGGCCTGCGGCAATGGCGCTTCGGCCGCGGCCGCGCAGCACTTCGCGGCCAGCTTCGTGGGCCGCTACGAACGCGAGCGGCCCGAGCTGGCGGCGTTTTCGCTCTCGTCCGACGCGGCGGTGCTCACCGGCATTGCCAACGATTTCGATGCCCGCGCGGTGTTCGCCCGCCAGGTGCGCGCGCTCGGCCAGGCCGGCGATGTGCTGCTGGCGCTGTCCACCAGCGGCAATTCGGCCAATGTGCTGGCGGCGGTGGAGGCTGCGCACGAGCGCGAAATGGTCGTGGTGGCGCTCACCGGCGCGCGCGGCGGCCGCCTCTCGATGCAACTGCGCGACACCGACGTGCACCTGTGCGTGCCGCACGAGCTGCCGGCCCGCATCCTCGAAGTGCATCACCTCGTGCTGCACTGCATTTGCGACGGCGTGGACGCCCAGCTGCTGGGCCTGCCCGACGAGTCCAACACCCCTATGGAGAGTGCCTCATGAGCCAGATCAAGAACACCCCTTCCTTTCACCGCATCGCCGCTGCCGCGCTCGCCGTGGCCGCCCTGGGCGCCACACTGAGCGCCTGCGCGCCCCTGGTGGTGGGCGGCGCGGCCGTGACCGCGCTGGTCGCGGTGGACCGCCGCACCTCGGGCGCGCAGCTCGACGACCAGGGCATCGAGCTGCGGGCGTCCAACCGCCTGAAGGACGAGCTGGGCGACGCGCATGCGCGCTACAACCTCTCCAGCTACAACCGCCGCGTGCTGATCACCGGCGAGGCCTCCAGCGAGGCGATCAAGAGCAAGGTCACGCAGATCGTGTCCGGCGTGGAGAACGTGCGCGAGGTCATCAACGAGCTGGGCGTGACCAACAGCCCCTCGCTCAAGGAGCGCGCGAGCGACACGCTGATCACCGGCCGGGTGAAGGCCTCGCTGGTGGATGCCAAGGACCTCTCGGCCAGCGCCTTCAAGGTGGTGACCGAGCGTGGCACGGTGTACCTGATGGGCCGCGTGACACAACGCGAGGCCGATCGCGCCACCGACATCGCGCGCAACACGCAGAACGTCTCGCGCGTGGTGCGCGTGTTCGAAATCATCTCCGAGCAGGAACTCGCCAACATCGGCGCCGCCAAGCCGCCCGCACCGGCGAATCCCGCCAAATAACGCCGCTCGAAGAGGCGTGGCCCCTTCCAGAACACGGCGGAACCGGCTTTGACGGGCCGCACGTGTTGCCCCCTTGGGGGGTGACGCCGAAGGCGGCGCGGGGGGGGCTACCTCAACCGCTTGATGAGGCTGGAGGTGTCGAAGCGCTGGCCGCCCATGGCCTGCACGTCGGCGTAGAACTGGTCCACCAGCGCGGTGACCGGCAGGCGCGCGCCGTTGCGCTTGGCTTCGTCCAGCACAAGGCCCAGGTCCTTGCGCATCCAGTCCACGGCAAAGCCGAAGTCGAACTTGTCGGCCACCATGGTCTTGCCCCGGTTGTCCATCTGCCAGCTCTGGGCCGCGCCTTTGCCGATCACGTCCAGCACCTGGGTCATGTCCAGACCGGCCTTCTGACCGAAGGCGATCGCTTCGGACAGGCCTTGCACGAGGCCGGCGATGCAGATCTGGTTGACCATCTTGGTGAGCTGGCCAGCACCGCTCTCGCCCATGCGGGTGAAGGCGCGCGAGAAAGCCATGGCCACCGGCCTGGCGGCGTCGAACGCGGCTGCCTCACCACCGCACATCACGGTCAGGGCGCCGTTCTGCGCGCCCGCCTGGCCACCCGAGACGGGGGCATCCACGAAAGCGATGCCCAATGCCTTGCCCGCGCCATGCAGCTCGCGCGCCACGTCGGCCGAGGCGGTGGTGTGGTCCACGAACACGGCGCCGGGCGACATGCCCGCGAAAGCGCCGTCGGCACCGAGCACGATGGAGCGCAGGTCGTCGTCGTTGCCCACGCAGGCGAACACGATGTCCGCGCCCTGGGCGACCTCGCGCGGCGTCGGCTTGTGCGCCCCGCCGAACTCGGCCACCCACGCGGCCGCCTTCGCGCTGGAGCGGTTGTAGACCGTCACAGCGTGGCCGGCGCGCGCCAGATGCCCGGCCATGGGGTATCCCATGACACCCAGGCCGATGAAGGCGACCTTGCGCGCAGGGGTGGGTTCGTAGGTGCGTTCGGCGATGCTGCTCATGAAGAGGTCTTTCGTGCGGGGTTCAAGAAATGTCGCGGAACCGGCCTTGCCGGGCCGCAGACATTGCCCCCTTGAGGGGGTGACGCGCGCCAGCGCGGCGCGGCGCGGGGGTGTTTTTACACGATCGTGAGGTGCTCGGTGCCCGCCGCCAGGTCCAGCGACTTGGCGCGCTGGCTGTTGAGCTTGATCTGCAGCCGCAGGTCGTTGAGCGAATCGGCGTTGCGCAGCGCGTCTTCGAGCGTGATGAGGTTGGCCTCGAAGGCGTTGAACAGCGCCTGGTCGAAGGTCTGCATGCCCATCTGGGTGCTCTTCTTCATGATCTCCTTGATCTCAGCGACATCGCCCTTGAAGATCAGGTCGGAGATCAGCGGCGAGTTCAGCATGATCTCCACCGCCGCGTGACGGCCCTTGTTGTCCTGGCGTGGCACCAGGCGCTGGGAGACCAGCGCGCGCAGGTTCAGCGACAGGTCCATCAGCAGCTGGGCACGGCGCTCTTCGGGGAAGAAGTTGATGATGCGGTCCAGCGCCTGGTTGGCACTGTTGGCGTGCAGCGTGGCCAGGCACAGGTGGCCGGTCTCGGAGAACTGGATCGCGTGCTCCATGGCTTCGCGGTCGCGGATCTCGCCCATCAGGATCACATCGGGCGCCTGGCGCAGCGTGTTCTTCAGCGCGGCCTCCCAGCTGTCGGTGTCCAGGCCCACTTCGCGCTGCGTCACCACGCAGTTCTTGTGCGGGTGCACGAACTCGATCGGGTCTTCCACCGTGATGATGTGGCCATGCGTGTTCTCGTTGCGCCAGTCCACCATGGCCGCGAGCGAGGTGGACTTGCCCGAGCCGGTCGCGCCGACCAGGATGCACAGGCCGCGCTTGGAGAGCGCCACGTCCTTGAGCACCTGGGGCAGGCCGAGCTTGTCGATGGTGGGCAGCACGGCGGGAATCGTGCGCAGCACCATGCCAACCTTGCCCTGCTGGATGAAAGCGTTGACGCGGAAGCGCCCGATGGCCGGCGGCGAGATCGCGAAGTTGCACTCCTTGGTGCGCTCGAACTCGGCGGCCTGCTTGTCGTTCATGATGGCGCGCGCCAGCGCCAGCGTGTGCGTGGCGTTCAAGGGCTGCGGCGACACCTTGACGACCGACCCGTCGACCTTGATCGCTGGCGGAAAATCGGCGGTCAGGAACAGGTCGCTGCCCGAGCGGCTGAGCATGAGGCGCAGCAGGTCGTTGATGAATTTGGATGCCTGGTCGCGTTCCATGAGAGTGTCCTTTGATCAGCAGTGACGGCCGCCGCGCAGGGCCGCCCCAAGCAAGGCCAGCCCCCTTGGGGGGCAGCGACC
>NZ_JBMDKH010000023.1:0-75336 GCF_057809615.1 Hydrogenophaga sp. FG152
CGATCTCGTCAAACGGGTTCATGCTCATCTTGACGTTGGCGATGTCCACGCCGGTACCGTCGCTCTTGACGCGAACCTTGACGTTGTAATCCACCACGCGTTTGACAGGTACCAAAATCTTCATGTTGTTCCAGAGGTTGAAGTCGGCGTTGGCAGGTGCGCGCTTTCGTTGCGCTGCCAGCGCGTCAGGGAATGCCACCATGCTGCGACTTTTGGGGTGCTGGCGCTCAGGACATGGAGCGGCAGCCGGGTTTGCGCCACGGCGAAGAGGGCGGCGAACGCGATGTCGACGCCCGTGATGTGGTCGCCGTCAAAGCAGGTGACCGGCAAGTAGGCAAATTGTTCGGGCGCGAAGACAGGCTCCGGGAAACCTTGTTCCGCGCGCATCAGCAGGGCCTGGAGTGCTTCGCGCGTGCGAGGGTTTGGCGCATCGGGATGTTGGACAGCGATCTCCACCAGAAGGTTTAACGCGTCTAGCGTCAACGTGTCGTTTGCGAATGGCATAGGAGGGACCTCGGATTGACTTCACGGCGCGCGGCGCAGCCCGCCATAACTCGCCCAGGGGGTGGCGACGAGGTAGCCGCAGTCCACGGGCAGATTGACGCCCGTGACCGCCGAAGCGGCGGGCGACGCCAGGAACAGCACGGCGGCCGCGATCTCCTCCGCCTTCACGAGCCGGTTCAGCACCGTGGCGGCCTTGAGGTGATCTTCTTCCAGCGTGTGGGTGTCGAAGCCCTTGCTGAGTGCGGGCGTGGCCGTGAAGCCCGGAGAGACGGTGTTCACCCGCACACCCGCCGGCCCCCATTCGGCGGCCAGGCATTCGCTGAGGCTGATGACGCCGGCCTTGGCCGGGCCGTAGGCGTGCAAGGGGCCGGAGCGCATGCCGGCCACCGAGGCAATGTTGACGATGGCCCCACCGCCGCCTGCGACCATGCGTTGCCCGAACTCGGCGCAGCTGAGGTAGGTGCCGCGCAGGTCCACACGCGACACGAAGTCCCATTCCTTCATCGTCAATTGGCCGGGCGGCAGGGTTCTCTGCAGCACGCCCGCACTGTTGACGAGGACGTCGACCCGCCCCCACGCGTCCATGACCTGCCGGGCCGCCGTTGCCACCGAGGCTTCTTCCGCCACGTCCACACCGAGCGCCACACCGCCGAGTTCGGCGGCCAGCTGTTCAGCGTCTGCCAGGCGGCGGTCGGCCAGCACGACCCGGTGGCCCGCCGCCGCGAGGGCGCGGGCGCAGGCCGCGCCAATGCCGCTGGCGGCGCCGGTGATCACGGCAACAGGCGCGTTCATGGTGGGTTCCTGATCAAATATTCTTTAATGAGAAAAAAATTCTTTCAGGAAAATAATACAGATGAGCGAGACGGCCGTCAAGGACCTGACGAGAGGGGGTGCTGAAAGGGCGGGAGGGGCGAGCTCCCGCGCGCCGGTTCAGGTGCGGACCCGGCCCGAGAGTGCGCGCGAGATGGCCCTGGTGCGCTCGTGCAGTTCTTCGCCCAGTTGCCGGATGGCAATCTTGTTGAACTGGGCGCTGAAGCCCACGGCGCTGATGGCCATGATGGCGCGGTTGTTGGCATCGACGACCGGGGCCGACACGGTGGTGACCCCTTTGACGTAGTTGCCGTTGTCGACCGAGTAGCCACGGTCGCGCACCTGCTGGACCTCGGCGTAGTACTCCTCGAAGCTCGGTGCGTTTTCCCAGCGCAGGTTGCCGATCTTCTCGCGCAGCTGGTCTTCCGTGAGGTCCGAGTACGCCGCCATGCAGCGGCCCAGGGCCGCGATGTACACCGGCAGCCGCTGGCCGATGCTCATGTGCACGCGGATCGCGGCGCTGGTGTCGGCCAGGTCCACCAGCGTCACCCGCTCCTTGCTGGAGCGCTGCCAGAGCGTGGTGGTGACGCGGTGCTCGCCGGCGATGGCTTCAAGGTGCGGGCGCAGCATGCGAACGAACGAGGACTGCTCCAGCGCACCGCGCGCGAGTTCCACCAGGCCGATGCCGATGGCGTAGGTCTTGGTGCCGTCGTCGAAGGTCACGAGGCCTTCGTGGACCAGGGTCTTGAGCAGGTTGAAGCAGGTGCTGGCGTTGAGTTCGAGCTCGCGGGCGATGCGCGTGACGCCCACCGGCGAGCCGCTGGCGGCCAGGTAGCGCAGCACGCTCAAGCCGCTCACCAGGGCACCCACCAGCTTGTCCGGGGGGGCCTCGCTGTCCTTCATCCGATCTGCTTTTGCATCCATCCGGGTCATTCTAGTGACCTCCAGGCGCCCGGGCCCGCGGCCCGCGCGCCTGGCCAGAGGGGCTCACGCGCTGCGCGTCACCAGGGCATCGAGCGCCCAGGCCTCGCCGCCCCGGACCGCCAGCGGATTGATCTCCACCTCGGTCAGCGCCGGCTGGTCCAGGAACCAGTCGCACAGGGCGGCGATGCGCGCCGCGAGCGCCGGCAGGTCCACCGGCGGGCGGCCTCGAAAGCCCTGCAGCAGCCGGGCCGAGCGCAGCCCGCGCAGCAGGGCTTCGATCTCGGCAGGGGCCAGCGGCAGCAGCCGGGTGGCGGCATCCGGGTCAAGCTCGACTTCCACGCCGCCCCGTCCCACGGTCAGCAGGGCGCCGAAGCGGGGGTCGCGGCGCAGACCCAGCACGAGTTCGTGGTCGAACGGCACCATCTGTTCGACGAGGATGCCCTGCATGTCCAGCTTCAGGCCCGCGCCGACCTGCCGCAGGCGCTCGATCGCCTGCTCCAGCGCGGCGGGCGATTCGATGCGCAGGATCACGCCGCCGGCATCGCTCTTGTGCAGCAACTCGGCCGACTGGAGCTTGGCCGCCAGCGGCCCTTGCGGCAGGTCTGCGGGGGCTGCGCCGGGGGCGATCAGCACGCCTTGCGGCACACCGACCGCCGACTGGCCCGCCAGCAACTGCTTGCCCTCCCATTCCGACAGTGCCTGGGTCTCGGTGGCGCGGGGCAGGGCGAGGGTGTCGGCCTGCAGGGCGTTGCGCGCGCCGGCCTGCAGCTCGGCCAGCTGGCGCGCGGCCGCGAGGGCGCGCATGGCCTGGGGGATGTCGGCAAAGACCGGGATGCGCGCGGCTTCGACCACCGCGACGGATTCGGGCATGGCGCCCATCCAGACCACCACGATGGGTTGGCGGATGTGCTGGCGCGCGCTGGCCAGTGCATCGGTGAAGGCATGGGCGATGCTGTGCATGAGACCGACGAACAGCACGATGGCATCGACCTCGGGATCCTGCGCGACGGCGGTCAGGGCCTTGGAGATGCTGGCGGTGTTCTGCACCACGTTGCCCGTGAGGTCCAGGGGATTGGCCGGGCGCGCGAAAGAGGGCAGCAGGGGGCGCAGGGCGTTGCAGGTGGCGTCGGCGAAGGGCGGCAGCGCCAGGCCCAGTGCCTCCGATTCGTCGGCGATCAGCACACCCGCGCCGCCCGAGACCGACATCACCGCCAGGCGCGAGCCCTGGGGCGCGCTGTCGAACAGGTACAGGCGCGCGGCATCGATCATGGACGACAGGGAGTCCACCCGCAGCGCGCCGCACTGGCGCAGGCAGGCGTCGTAGAGCGTGTCGTCGCCGGCCAGCGCGCCGGTGTGGGAAGCGGCGGCCTTGGCGCCCGCCTGGGAGCGGCCGGACTTCATCGCGATCACGGGCTTGCCGGCCCGCGCGGCGCGCTGCAGGGCGCGGCGAAACGCCAGCGTGTCGCGGATGTCCTCCAGGTACAGGCCGATCACGCGTGTGTCGGGATCGTCGACCAGAAAGTCGATGGCCTCGGCGGCGTCCACGTCGCATTCGTTGCCGGTGGAGATCCACTGGCTGAACCCCAGGCCCGAGCGCAGCACGATGTCGAGCCAGTAGGCCCCGAGCGCCCCACTCTGGCTGACGAAGGCAAAGTGTCCGCGCTGCAGCGGGGCCGATTCCAGCGCGGTGGTGAACGAGGCGATCAGGCCCGTGGCGCTGTTGGCCAGGCCCAGGCAGTTCGGCCCGAGGATGGCCACGCCGTGCTCGCGCGAGAGCGAGCGCAGCCGCTCCTGCAGGACGCGCCCTTCATCGCCGACCTCGGCGAAACCGGAGGAGAACACCACGAAAGCCCTGACCCCGACCGCGATGCCTTCCCGGATCACCGGTTCGACCTGTTCGGCTGAGGTGCCCACGATGGCCAGGTCCACCGGCTTGCCGATCGCCGACAGCGAGGGGTAGGCCGGGAGGCCCTGCACCTCGCTGCGCGCCGGGTTGACCGGAAACAGCTCGCCAGCGTAGCCGCGCGCCAGCATGTAGGCCAGCGGGCGACCGGTGATCTTGGCGGGGTCGGACGACGCGCCGACGATGGCGACGCTGCGCGCCTTGAAGAGGCTGGCCAGGCGCGAAGCCGCGCCGGCACCGCCGTTGCAATCAGTCAATTTTCACTCCCGCGCTCTTCACCGCCTTGGTGTATCGCGCAATCTCCTTCTCGATGAACTTCTGCGATTCGGCCGGCAGCGCGCCCACCGGCTCGATGCCCATGGACAGCAGGCGTTGGCGCACCTCGGGTTCTTTCATGGTCTGCGCGACCGACTTGCCCAGCCGCTCGACCGCGTCCTTGGGTGTGCCGGTGCGCACCACCACCGCCAGCCAGGAGTTGGCATCGAAGTCTTTCATGCCGGCCTGTGCGAAGGTGGGCACATCGGGCAGTTCGGCCACGCGCTCACTGCTGGAGACGGCCAGGGCCTTGAGCTTGCCGGCGGCGATGTGCTGCTTGGCCGACAGCACGTCCACGAACATGCAGGTCAGCACGCCGGCCAGCACATCGTTGAGCGCCGGCGCGCTGCCCCGGTAGGGCACGTGGCTGAGCTTGATGCCGGCCTCGGTGTTGAACATCTCCAGCGAGAGGTGGTTGGACTGCCCGTTGCCGGCCGAGCCGCAGTTCAGCTTGCCCGGCTCGCGCTTGGCCAGGGCGATGAACTCCTGCAGGTTGGCGGCCGGCACGGACGGGTGCACCACCAGCGCATTGGTCAGGCTCACGGCGTGCGAGATGGTGATGAAGTCGCGCTGCGTGTCGTAGGGCAGGCTGGCGTACACGCTCGGGTTGATCGCGTGGCTCGTGGCCACCATGCCCACGGTGTAGCCGTCGGCCGGTGCGCGCGCCACGGCCGCCGTGCCCAGCGAACTGCCACCGCCAGGGACGTTCTGGACCACCACCGGCTGCCCCATCTTCTCCATGCCGCGCGCCACGATGCGGCCGATGGTGTCCAGAATGCCGCCGGCCGCCGAGGCGACGACGAAGGTCACGGGCTTGGTGGGGTAGTCGTTGGCGTGGGCGGCCATCGGCGCGGCCATGAGGCAGGCTGCCGAGAGAAGCGTGGCGCGGGCGGTTGGGAGTCTCCATTGCATTTTCATGATTGTCCTTGGTGATGTCTCGGTGGGAAGAATGGTCTGCGGTACTCAGTCCACCGGCAGACCCAGCTGGCGCGCGATGGCGCGCTGTTGGATCTCGACGCTGCCCACCGTGACCGGTGCGACCAGGGCGTCGAGTGCCCAGCGCATGGCGGGCAATTCGGTTGTCAGGCCCCAACCGCCGGCGGTGTGCAGAACGGTCTGGGTGACGCGCACCACCGCCTGGGTGGCGTGCAGCTTGGCGGTGGAGACGTCCAGGATGACGTCTTCGAGCGGTACGCCGCTGTCCCAGCGTTCGGCCGCGTGGTAGGTGAGGCGGCGCGCGGCCTCCACGTCGAGGTGGGCCTGCGCGAGTGCGAAGGCGATGGACTGGTTGGCGCCGATGGGGCGGCCGAACTGCTGCCGCGTGGCGGCGTACTCCAGGCCCCAGGCCAGTGCGGTCTGCATGTGGCCGAGCCAGCGCGCGGCCACCATGATGCGTTCGCGGTTGAAGCCGGCCATGATCTCGGCGAAGCCCGCTTCCAGCAGGCCGTCGGCCGGCACCCGCGCCTGGTTGAACATCACCCGGAAGGTGGGGGCGGGCCGGTTGACGTAGGTGTCGATCTGGCTGGTCTCGATGCCCGGTGTGCGGCGGTCCACCGCGAAGAAGCGCATGCCGTGGCGGCCGGCGGCGGGGTCGGTCTGGGCCAGGGTGACCAGGATGTCGGCGTCGCCGCCCAGCGTGATGAAGGACTTGATGCCGTCGAGCACCCAGTGGTCGCCGTCGCGCGTGGCGCGGGTGCTCACGTTCTGGATGTCGTTGCCGGCTTCGGGCTCGGTGATCGTGATGGCCACCAGGCATTCGCCCGCGATGTTGCGCCGCGCGATGTCGCGATGGTGGGGATGGCCATGCTCATACAGGATGGAGCCGGCCACGTTCTGCACCAGCACCGAGACCGCCAGGTTCGGGTTGACCTTGGCCAGTTCCTCCATGGCGATCGCTTCTTCATAGGCGCCCAGGGCGGCGCCGCCGATCTCCTCGGCGGCCGTGATGCCGATCAGGCCGGCCCGCGCGGCGGCTTCGTAGAACGCGCGCGGGAAGCGCTTCTCGTCGTCGGCGGCTTGCCACCGCGGGCCGATCTCGCGCTCGGCGAAAACCCGGCACATGTCCCGAAATGCCGCCCGATCCACCTGGTTCAGGGGTTGGGGCCGGGGCTGTCGTTTGCTCATGAATGTCCTTGCTGGTTATTCAATATGGAGAATATAATTCGTTATCAAGAACGATGCAAGAGGGTTGGCGCGGACATCGGGTGCGCGGCGGTCCCTGGCTTCAGGAGGCAGACGGCATGAGCGAGACCTGGGTGGTGATCGAAGAAGGGGCGATGGCGCGCACGCTGACGCTGAACCGGCCCGGGAAGGCCAATGCGCTGACCCACGCCATGCTGGAAAGCCTGGCGGCGGGGCTGGGGCGACCGGGCGCCGAGGTGCATGTGTTGCGCAGTGCGTCCAGCCGCCTGTTCTGTGCCGGTGCCGATATCGAGGAGTTCGTGGCCGGTGCCGGGCAGCTGGCCGGGCATGGGACGGCGCTGCTGGAGCTGATCCGGCAGCGCGCGCTCAGTCCCGCGCCGCTGGTGGCGATCGCTCGCGGCAAGGCGTCAGGGGCGGGTGCCCTGCTGCTGGCGCTGGCCGACGTGGTGATCGCCGCGGACGACCTGGAGTTCGGCTGCCCCGAGATCCGCTTCGGCATGTACCCCGTCATCGTCGAGGCGGTGCTGCAGTCGCGCGTGTCGCCGGCGCTCGCTTCGCGCCTGTGCCTGGGGCAGGCGCTGGATGCCGCCGAGGCCCACCGCGCTGGTCTGGTGACCGAGGTGCTGCCGGTCGGGGATTTCGAGGCCCTGGCGGCGCAGCGGCTGGCGTTCTATCTGGAGCGCAGCGGCGCGCTGCGGGTGGCGCGTGCCGGCGCCCGGCGGGCCCACCCGCCCGAGGCCCTGGTGGCCCGGGTGGCGGCCGTCGCCCCTCTGATGGCGGAGAACTTCGCCCAGGACGGGGTGCGCGAGCGCATCGCCGGCTACCTCGGCGGGCTGCGCCGCGACAAGGCGCGGCCGGGCGCGGTTGACAGCACCGACCACCGCATCTAAAATTCTCTTTAGAAAATACTAATCTCTATACAGAATAACCAACACCATGAGCCTTGATTTTTCCTTCTCTGCTGAACACGAATCTGTCCGCGACACGGTCCGGCGCCTGTGCCAGGACGAGCTGGCCCCTCTGGTGGTCGATGCCGAAGAGAACGAGAGCTTTCCGCGCCAGGCGTTCAAGCGCTGGGGCGAGTTGGGCCTGCTGGGCGTGCGCTACCCCGAGGAAGACGGCGGCAGCGGCATGGACAAGATCAGCGACTGCATCGTGCGGGAAGAGCTGAGCTACATGAGCCAGGGCTTCGCCTCGGCTTGGTCGGCCCACACCCACCTGGGCATCTGGCCGATCTGGAAGACCGGCACGCCCGACCAGCGAGAACGCTTCTTCAAGCCGGCGCTGGCGGGCGAGAAGGTGGCGGGCTTTGGTCTGAGCGAGCCCGACGGCGGCTCCAACGTGCGCGCCATGAAGACGCGCGCTGAGCGCGTGCCCGGCGGCTGGAGGCTCAACGGCAGCAAGCTCTACATCACCAACGCGCCGATCGCCGACTTCCTGCTGGTCGCGGCCCGCACCGAGCCGGAGCTCAAGCCCGATGCGATCAGCCTGTTCATCGTCGAACTGCCCAACGCCGGTTTCGAGATCCACAAGCTGCGCAAGGAGGGCATTCGTGCATCGGAGACCGCGCTCATCCACATCACCGACGCTTTCGTGCCGGACGACTGCCTGCTGGGCGCGCGCACCGGCACCTACCCGGTGATCCTGGAGTCGCTCAGCGAAAACAGGGTCGGCGTGGCCGCCAACGCCCTGGGCATGGCGCGCGCCGCCTTCGACGCGGCCAAGGCCTTTGCCGAAGACCGCCTTGTGGCCGGCAGGCGCGTGGGCGACTACCAGGCCATCGGCCACAAGCTGGCGGACATGTCGGCGCAGATCGAGGCCGCGAAATGGCTGGTGTACCACGGCGCCTGGCGCGTCGACCAGGGCACGCTCGACGCGGCCACGGCCGCGCGGGTGAAGCTGGTGGCGTCCGAGACAGCGCTCTCGGTCAGCGAGCAGGCCATCCGCATCCACGGTGGCGCGGGCATCATGCGCGAGTACCCGGTGGGCCGCATCCACCGCGATGCCCTGGTCTATGTGATTGGTGAAGGCACCAGCGAAGTCCAGCGCAACATCATCGCTCGCAGCCTGGGGTTCAAGCCATGAGCGACTTCGTGCTGCGCGAGCGCCACGGCGCGACCTTGGTCATCCGCATCCATCGCCCCGAGCGCCGCAACGCCTTCGACCTGGAGGTGCGCGAAGGGATCGCGCAGGCGGTCTTCGAGGCGCGCGACGACGACAGCGTGCGCGCCGTCGTCATTACCGGCGCCGAGGGCGTCTTCTGCGCCGGCGGCGACCTCAAGTCGCTGTCGGAAGCCAAGCGCCCGGTCTTCAAGGACCGCGATCGCATCCGCCGCCTGCACACCTGGTTCCGCGAGCTGGTGAATCTGGAAAAGCCGGTGATCGCCGCGGTCGACGGGCCGGCCTTCGGCGCCGGGTTCAATCTCGCGCTGGCTTGCGACTTCGTGCTGGCCACGCCGCGCGCGCGCTTCTGCGCCGTGTTCGGCCGCATCGGCCTGGTGCCCGACCTCGGTGGCTTCTTCCTGCTGCCGCGCATCGTCGGCCTGCAGCGCGCCAAGGACCTGGTGTTCTCCGCGCGTGAAGTGCACGCGGACGAGGCGCGCGAGCTGGGCATCGTCATGCGGGTGGTGCCCGTCGAAAGCCTGTTCGATGAGGCGCTGGCCCTGGCCGCGCGGTACCACGACGCGTCCACCGAAGCCCTGGGCATTGCCAAGAACATCCTCAACCGCTCGTTCAACCTCGACCAGGACACGCTGGCCGAGCTGGAGTCCAGCGCACAGGCCCTGGCCATCCACACCGCCTACCACGACGAGGCCGTGGCGAATTTCCTGCAGAAACAACCCCTGCGCTTTCCCGGGGTGAAGAAATGACGATGAACGCCTTCATCACCGGGGCCTTCGACACCGCCGTCGGCGAGCTGCCCGGCAGCAGCTGCATGGGCCTGCACGCTGAAGCCGCCATGGGCGCGGTGGCCGACGCCGGCCTGCGCCTCTCGGACATCGATGGCGTGCTGTGCGCCTATTCGTTCACCGAGCCGCACCTGATGCTGGCCTCGGTGTTCTGCGAGTCGCTGGGCATTCACCCCGGCTATTGCGCGGCCATCCAGGCCGGCGGCGCCAGCGCCTGCATCATGGTCATGCAGGCGGCCGCGCTGGTGGCCAGCGGCCAGTGCCGCCATGTGCTGGTGGTCACGGGCGACAACCGGCTCACCGGCATGTCCCGGGACGGCGCGATGGCTGCGCTCGCCGAGGTCGGGCATCCGCAGTTCGAGCGGCCATTCGGCATCAGCGTGCCCGCGTCCTACGCGCTGGTCGCGCGCCGCTACATGCACGAGACCGGCGTCACCTCCGAACAGCTGGCCGCCATTGCGGTGGAACATCGCCGCCATGCAGGCCGTCATCCGAAGGCCCACAAGCGCGAGCCCATCACCGTGGCTCAGGTGCTGGCATCCAAGGAGATCGCCTCTCCCCTGCGCATGCTGGACTGCTGCCTGATCTCCGACGGCGGCGCGGCGCTGGTGGTGAGCAGCCGCGAAGCGGCGCGCGACACCCGGGGCCAGCCCGTGGAGGTGCTGGGGGCCGGGCAGGGCCACACGCACGAACACATCGTCGCGGCGCCGAGCCTCACGCAGTTCGGCTGCAAGGCGTCGTCGCAGACCGCCTTCGGCCGCGCGGGCGTGGCGCCCGGCGACATCGACGTCGCGGAGATCTACGACTCCTTCACGATCACGCTCGCCGTCGAGCTCGAATCGATCGGCTTCTTCGAGCCGGGCGAGGCTGGCCACGCCGCCGCGCGCGGCGACCTCGGTCTGGGCGGGCGCTTGCCCTGCAACACCCATGGCGGCCTGCTGTCTTACGGCCACTCCGGTGCGGCCGGCGGCATGTTCCACGCCGTCGAAGCCGTCCACCAGCTGCGTGGCCGCGCCGATGCGCGCCAGGTGAAGGACGCGAAGCTGGCGTTCGTGCACGGCGACGGCGGGATCCTGTCGGCTCATTGCTCACTTGTCTTGGGAGTCCACTGAATGAGCCGCCCTTTGCCTCGACCGACCGCCGAGACCCAGCCGTTCTGGGACGGCTGCAGCGCCGGCGTGGTGCGCTACCAGTGCTGCGCGCAGTGCGGCACCGTGCAACGCGTGCCGCGCGCGCTGTGTGCCGCGTGCCAGAGCGATGCCCTCGCGTGGCGCGATGCCGGCGGCTTCGGCCTCGTGTTGAGCCACACCACGGTACACCGCGCGCCGACGCCCGCCTTCCGCGACGAGGCGCCCTACGTCATCGCCCTCATCGACATGGACGAGGGCTTCCGCCTGATGGTCAATGTGAGCGGCGGCGCCGCCGCACCGATCGCCATCGGCAGCCGCGTGCGCATCGGCTTTCGCGAGGTCGAGGGTGTGGCCCTGCCGCAAGCGGAGGTCTGCGCATGAAGCCGCCGATCCTCTGGGACGACTTCCAGCCGGGCGCGCCGCTGGGTGAACTCACCGAAACCTTCGAGCCCGCGCTGGCCGCGGCCTGGCGCGGCATCTTCGGCCACGACCACGCGGGCGGCCCGGCCGAGGGGGCCGGCATCGCGGTGGCCATGATGATGCGCGGCTACCTGGGCGTGGTCACGCCGCGCCCGCCGGGCAACGTGCAGGCGCGCCAGCGCTTCACGCTGGACGCGGTGCCGCAACCCGGCGAAGCCATCCGCACGGTGGTCACCTGCCTGTCCAAGGAAATCAAGCGCGAGCGCCGCTACCTCGACCTCGAGGTGCGCGGCACCGGCGCCGGCGGCCGTGCCGTCTACAGCGGAATCCTTTCTCTCATCTGGGCTGCCTGACCATGAGCACTGCATTGCAAACCGTCGCGCTGACCGCCGACCCCGCGGTCATCCTGGCCTACGGCGAGTTGACCGACGACATGAACCCCATCCACATCGACCCGGTGTACGCCGCCGGCACCTCGATGGGCGGCTGCATCGCCCACGGCACGATGTCGATCTGCCTGCTGTGGCAATCGCTGTTCCGCACCTTTGGCGAAGCGGCCTCGCAGCGGGTGGACCTGGACGTGCGCTTCGTCAAGCCGGTGCGCGCCGGCGAGACCATCCGCGCCGGCGGCGAGCTGCGCGACGGCGAGACCGATTGCTACACGGTCTGGGTGCGTGGCGACGACGGTGCAGACCGCGTGACCGGCACGGTGCGCCTGCTGCACGAGGAGGTCCTGGCATGAGCGCCGCTCCCCGAAAGAACCGCCAGGCCGCGCCGCCGGCACCGCTGCTCGCGCTGTACCAGACCATGGTGCTGGTGCGCGAGGTGGAGCAGGCCCTGAGCCGGCTGTTCGCCAACAGCGAGGTGCCCGGCTTCATCCACCTGAGCCTCGGGCAGGAAGCCATCTCCGCTGGGGTCGCCAGCGCCCTGCTGCCGCAGGACTCGCTGGCCACCACGCACCGGGGCCACGGCCACGTGCTGGCGCGCGGCATCGACGTGGACGGCTTCTTCAAGGAAATCATGGGCCGGGCCGGCGGGCTGTGCCGGGGCCGGGGCGGCTCCATGCATGTGGCCGACCTGAGTCTGGGCATCCTGGGCGCCAACGGCATCGTCGGCGCCGGCATCCCGATCGCCCTGGGCAGCGCGATCGCGCACGCGGCGCGGCGCACCGGCGGCGTGGCCGTGGCCTTCTTCGGCGACGGGGCGATGGCCGAAGGGGTGCTGCACGAGACCCTGAACATGGCCGCGCTGTGGAAGACGCCGCTGTTGCTGGTGTGCGAGAACAACGGCTGGTCGGAGTTCTCACCAACCTCGCGACAGTTCGCCGCGAAGCTCGAAGCGCTGGCCAAGGCCTTCGGCATCGGCTACGAGCAGGTCGATGGCAACGACGTGGCGGCGGTCGCCGAGGCAGCCAGCGCCGCCGCCGCCGCGCTGCGCGAAGGCCGGGGGCCGCGCGTGCTGGAGTGCGTCACCCACCGCGTGCGCGGCCACTACGAAGGCGACCCGCAGAAGTACCGCGACGCCGACGAACTGCAAGGCCTCTCCGCCAAAGACCCCCTGGTGCGCGCGCGGGCCGCGCTGGCGAAAGCCGGCGTGCCGCAGGCCGAGGTCGAGCGCATCGACCGCGATGTGCTGGCCCGGGTCGAGGCCGCCATCACCGCCGCGCGGGCCGATGCCTTGCCGCTCTTCGAGGACGCCGCCGGCGACGTCTACACCCCAGCCACCCAGGAGAACCGCGCATGAGCGCAGTGGAAATGAGATACGTCCAGGCGGTCGCTCAGGCCTTGCGCGACAGTCTGGAGGCCGATGAACGCGTGATGGTGCTGGGCGAGGACATCGCCGCCGCCGGGGGCTCGTTCAAGGCCACGCGCGGGCTGCTGGAGAGCTTCGGCCCGCAGCGCGTGCTGGACACGCCGATCTCCGAAGCCTCCATCGTCTCCGCCGCCGTCGGTGCCGCGCTCACGGGCATGCGGCCGGTGGTGGAGATCATGTTCATGGACTTCATCACGCTGGCCATGGACGCGCTGGTCAACCAGGCCGCCAAGGCGCGCTTCATGTTCGGCGGCCAGGGCAGCGTGCCCATGGTGCTGCGCACGCCGCACGGCGGTGGCCTGAGCGCCGGCCCGCAGCACTCGCAGTGCCTGGAGGCCTGGCTGGCCCACGTGCCTGGGCTCAAGGTGGTGTGTCCATCCACGCCGCAGGACGCGTACTCGCTGCTGCGCGCGGCGATCGACGACCCGGACCCGGTGATCGTCGTGGAGCACAAAGGCCTCTACGCGCAGAAAGGCCCGGTGGAGCCCGTGGTGGGCCGCATCGGCGAAGCGCGCATCGTGCGGCCCGGGCGCGACCTCACGCTGGTGAGCTACGGCGCCACCGTCGCCCTGTGCCTGCAGGCCGCGCAGGCGTTGGCCCCCGAGGGGGTGGAGGCGGAGGTGATCGACCTGCGTTCGATCCAGCCCTGGGACCGCGCCACCGTGCTGGCCTCACTGGCCCGCACGCACCGCGCCGTGGTCGTGCACGAAGCCGTCACGGCCTTCGGGGTCGGTGCGGAGATCGCCGCCACCCTGTCCGATGAAGGCTTCGACGAGCTCGACGCGCCAGTGCTGCGCGTGGGCGCGCCCTTCATGCCCGTGCCTTTCGCCAGCTCGCTGGAGAAGGGCTACGCCGTCAGCGTGGACGCCGTGCTGGCCGCCGCGCGCAAGACCCTCAACTGACTCTGGAGACCGTTGCCATGTCCGAATCCCAATCCGTGGTGGTGTGCGAGCGCCGAGGCGCCGTCGGCCTGCTCACCATCAACCGCCCCAAGACCCTCAATGCCCTCAACGTGGACACCTTGCTGGCCCTGGAGTCGGCGCTGACCGAGCTGGAGCAGGACACGGCTGTGCGGGCTATCGTGCTGACCGGCGCAGGCGACCGCGCCTTCGTGGCCGGCGGCGACATCGCCGACCTGGACAGCCGCCAGGGGCTGGCGCACTACCAGGAATTCGCCGAGGTGATCCACCGGGTGTTCCGCCGCTTCGAGGTGAGCGACAAGCCCACCGTCGGCGCCATCAACGGCTGGGCCCTGGGCGGCGGCACCGAGCTGCTGCTGGCCCTGGACATCCGCCTGGTCGCTCAGGAAGCGCGCCTGGGCCTGCCCGAGATCACGCTGGGGCTGTTCCCGGGGGCCGGGGGCTCGCAGCGGCTGATCCGGCAGATTCCGCTGTGCCGCGCCAAGGAAATGATGTTCTGCGGCGAGCAGATCACGGCCGAGGAGGCCGTGGCGCTGGGTCTGTGCAACCGCACCGTGCCGCGCGAGCGCCTGCTCGACGAGGCGCTGTCCGTGGCCGCGAAGATCGCCGAGAAATCGCCGCTGACGCTCAAGCTGCTCAAGCGCAGCCTGCGCGACGGCCTGGAGATGCCATTGCCCACCGCGCTGGCCCACGAGCAGGCCATGATCGGTCTCGTGCTCGACAGCGCCGACGCGCACGAGGGCTGCCGCGCCTTCCTCGAAAAGCGCGCGCCCCAATTCACCGGACGCTGACACCATGCGACGTGAACTGCTGGTGCCCAAGCTCGGCCTGACCATGGCCGAAGGCACGCTGGTCGAGTGGATGGTGAAACCGGGCGACGCTTTCCGCGCCGACCAGAGCATCTTCGTCATTGAGTCCGAGAAGGCCGCCACCGAGATACCCGCCGAAGCCGACGGCACCCTGCTGGAGATCACTGCCGAGCTCGGAGCGACCCTGGCCGTGGGCACTGTGCTCGGTTACTGGGACGATGGCGCGCCCGGTGCCGGCGCAGCCGGGCCGGCACCCGCGCAGCCCGCGCCGGTGGTCGCTGCGCCGCCCGCGACACCTGCGCCGCCCGCCACCCCGCGCACGCCAGTCGAGCGCCTGCTGGCCACGCCCCTGGCGCGCCGGCTAACGCAGGCGCGAGGCATCGACCTGCACACCCTGAGCGGCTCGGGGCCGCGCGGCCGCATCCGGGCGCGGGACCTGCCCGAGGCCGCGGTGCCCGCCGCCGTGCCGGCACCCGCTGCCGGCGTGGCGCCGTCGGGTGCGCTGCGCGCGCCCACCGCCACCGAGCTGACCATCGCGCGCCGGCTGGTGGCCGCCAAGCAGGAGATCCCGCACTTCTACCTGTCGGTCGAAGCCGAGGTCTCGGCGCTGCAGACGCTGCGCGCGGAACTCAACGCCGCGCAGTCGGAGGTCCGCTTCACGCTGAACCATTTCATCGTGGCCGCCGTGGGCCGCGCGCTGGCGCAGATGCCTGAAGTCAACCGGGTCTGGACCGCCGACGGCATCCTGAGCCTGCCCACCGCCGATGTTGGCATGGCGGTGCATACCGAGCGCGGTCTGATGGTGCCGGTGCTGCGCGACCTCGGCCGCCAGCCGCTGGCGCAACTGGCGCGCGAGGCCGCTGCGGCGGCAGCGCGCGCCCAGGCCGGGCGCCTGGGGGCGGCGGAGATGACCGGTGGCGCCATCACCGTGTCCAACGCGGGCATGCACGACGTGACTTACATGAGCTCCATCATCAACCCGGGCCAGGCCATGATCCTGGGCGTGGGCAGCGTGCGCGGCGTGTTCCGCCCCGACGAGCAGGCGCAGCCCGTCCTGCGGCGCGAGATCGGTCTGGTGCTCTCGGCCGACCACCGCGTGCTCGACGGCGTCACCGCGCTGCAGTTCCTCAAGCGCATCGTGGGCGCGCTCGAACGGCCACTGGGCCTGCTGGTGGCGTGATGGCGCAAAAGAACTTCGACGTCCTCGTCATCGGCGGTGGCCCCGGCGGCTACGTGGCCGCGCTGCGCGCCGCGCAGCTCAAGCTGCGCACCGCCCTGGTGGAGCGCGAACACCTGGGTGGCATCTGCCTCAACTGGGGCTGCATTCCCACCAAGTCCCTGCTGCACACGGCCGACACGCTGCGCCGCATTCGCCACGCTGGCGACCTGGGGCTGGGCGTGGCCGAGCCCACGATCGACTTTCCCCGCGTCATGGCGCGCTCGCGCGACGTGGCGCAGCGCCTCAACCGGGGCGTGTCGCAGCTGCTGCGCAAGGCCGGGGTGATGGTGCTCGACGGCCACGCCGCCTTCGCGCCCGACCGCTCGGTGCGCGTGCGCGCCGCCGACGGGTCGACCCAGACCCTGCGCGCGCGCCACACCATCGTGGCCACTGGCGCGCATGCCCGGGCCCTGCCGGCGCTGCCCTTCGACGGCGATCGCGTGTGGAGCTACCGCGATGCGCTGGCGGCCCGCGCGCTGCCGGCGTCCCTGCTGGTCATTGGCGCCGGCGCGATCGGCATGGAGTTCGCGAGCTTCTACGCCACGCTGGGCACGCAGGTCACGGTGGTCGAGGCGCAGGCGCGCGTGCTGCCCACGGGCGACGCCGAGGTGTCCGCCTTCGTGGCCAAGGCCTTCGAGCGCGACGGCATCCGCCTGCGCACCGGTGCACGGCTCGAATCGGCCCAGGTCGGACCCGACGGGGTGCGGGTGAACCTGCTCACCGCCACCGGGCTGGAAACGTTGCAGGCCGAACGCGTGCTGGTGGCGGTCGGCCTGGCCGGCAACACCGACGGCCTGGGGCTGGAGCACACCCGGGTGGCGCTGGAGCGCGGCCTCATCGCGGCCGACGCCTCGGGCCGCACCGCAGACCCCGAGGTGCATGCGATCGGCGACGTCACCGGGGCGCCGATGCTCGCGCACCGCGCGAGCCACCAGGGCCTGGCGTGCGTGGAGCGCCTTGCTGGCCTGCAGGGGCATGCGACCGCGCCGCTGATCCCAAGCTGCGTCTACAGCCATCCCTCAAGCGCCAGCGTGGGCCTGACCGAAGAGGAGGCGCATGCGCTGGGCCGCCCCTTGCGCGTGGGGCGGTTCCCACTCGAAGCAAGCGGCAAGGCCATTGCCATTGGCGAAGCCACGGGCTTCGTCAAGACGGTCTTCGATGCCGACACCGGTGCCCTGCTGGGTGCCCACATCGTCGGACCTGAGGCCACCGAACTGATCCACGGATTCACGCTGGCCGGCACGCTCGAAGCCACCGAGGCCGAGCTGATGGAAACCGTGTTTCCCCATCCCACCCTGTCCGAAGCGATGCACGAATCGGTGCTGGCGGCCTTCGGCAGACCCTTGCACATTTAGACGGAGACAGCATGGACTTCCAATTCAGCGACGAACAAAAAATGATGGTCGATTCCGCGCGCCAGATCGGCGAGCGCTTCGGCCTGGACTACTGGCGCAAGCAGGACGCCGCCAAGGCCTTCCCGACCGGGTACTGGAAGGCGGTGTGCGACGCCGGCCTGTGCGGCGCGGCCTTGCCTACCGAGCATGGCGGCAGCGGCCTGGGCATGATGGAACTGGCGCTGATCGTCGAGAGCCTGGCCGCCACGGGCGGCGGCTCCACCGTCGGCCAGCTGTTCATGATCAACCCGATCTTCGGCGGCGTCTCGATCTCGCGCTTCGGCAACGACAAGATGCGCGCCGAGCTGCTGCCGGGGATCATCAGCGGCGAGATCAACTGCTGCATGGCCCTGACCGAGCCCGACGCCGGCACCAACACCCTGGAGCTCAAGAGCTTCGCCGCTGCCGACGGCGACGGCTGGCGCCTGAACGGCCGCAAGATCTGGATCACCGGGGTGGAATCGGCCAGCAAGATGCTGGTGATCGCCCGCACCAAGAAGCTCGCAGACGCCAGCTCGCGCACCGATGGCTTGTCGATGTTCATGATCGACGTGAAGCGCGAAGGCCTCACGCACACCCCCATCGACAAGCTCGGCACCTGCACGCTGGATTCCAGCAGCGTGTTCTTCGACAACGTGCGCATCGAGCCCGACGAACTCGTCGGCACGCTGCACAAGGGCTGGCGCGAGCTGCTGGATGTGCTCAACACCGAGCGCATCGTGACAACGGCCGGTCTGGTGGGCACGGGCGAGCTGGCCATTCGCCTCGCGCTGGATTACGCCAAGGACCGCAAGGTGTTCGGCGATCGACCCATCAGCGCCTACCAGGGGCTGCAGTTTCCGCTGGCGCAATGCCATGTGGAGGTGGAAGCCGCGCGCTTGCTCAACCACAAGGCGGCCACCAATTTCGACCAGGGCCTGCCCTACGGCAGCGAGGCCAACGCCGCCAAGCTGCTGGCGGCGCAGACCGTGGCGCGCGCCACCGAACGCGCGATGCAGACCATGGGCGGCATGGGCTACGCGAAGGAATACCACGTCGAGCGCCTGTGGCGCGATGCCCGCCTGTTCCGCTTTGCGCCGGTGTCCGAGGAAATGATCCTCAACTACGTCGCCAACCACGACCTCGGGATGCCACGCTCGTACTGAGTGCCGCAGACCAACAAGGAGACGCCATGGTGTCGTTGAGCGCAAGCGTGGCCTGGTGGGCGCGCACCGAGCCCGGGCGCACCGCGCTCTTGTACGAAGAAGAGCGGATCGGTTTCGGTGAGCTGCAGCGCCGTGTCGAGGCCGCCGCCGGCCTGCTGCGCGATCAGGGTGTGCGGCCCGGCGAGGTGGTGGCCCTGCTGATGAAGAACAGCGCGGCCTTCGTCGAGCTGGCGCTGGCGGTCTCGCACGCCGGGGCGGTTCTGCTGCCCATCAACTACCGGCTGGGCGCGGAGGAGGTGACCTACATCCTGGACCACGCGGGCGCGGTGCTGCTGTTCTGCGACGAGGAGTTGCAGGCCTCGGCGGGCACGGCCCGGCGCATCGTGCTGCCCCGTGCGGCGCAGTCAGACAGCCGCGTGCTGGCCGAAGGCTGCGCGCCCTCGACACAGCCCCACGCCTGCCGCCCGGACGACTTGTACCGCCTGATGTACACCTCGGGCACCACCGACCGGCCCAAGGGCGTGATGCACACCTACGCCAATGCGGCGTGGAAGAGCTTCGACCACGTGGCCGCCCTGGGTCTCGGCAAGGAAGACCGCCTGCTGGTGGTGGGCCCGATGTACCACGTGGGCGCCTTCGACCTGCCCGGGCTGGCCGTGCTGGCGCAAGGCGGCCTGCTGGCCGTGCTGCGCGATTTCGAACCCGAGGTCACGCTGAGCATCATCCAGCGCGAGCGCCTCACCGGCGGCTGGATGGCCCCGGTGATGCTCAACCGGGTGCTGGCGCTGCCGCAGCGTGAGCGTTTCGATCTCGGCAGCTTTCGCTGGCTCATCGGCGGCGGCGAGAAGACCCCGGAAGAACGCATCCGCGAGTTCGGTTCGCTGTTCACCCAGGCACGCTACATCGACGCCTACGGCCTGACCGAGACCTGCTCGGGCGACACCTTCATGGAGGCGGGACGCGAGATCGAGAAGATCGGCTCCACCGGCCGTGCGCTCGCGCACGTGCAGATGGCGGTGATGGACGAGCAGGGGCAGCCCTTGCCCGCCGGTGCGCAGGGCGAGATCTGCCTGCGCGGGCCGAAGGTCACACCCGGCTACTGGAAAGACCCGCAAAGAACCGGGGCGAGCTTCTTCGGGGACTGGTTCCGCACCGGCGATATCGGCCTGCTCGACGAGGAAGGCTTTCTCTACCTGACCGACCGCAAGAAGGACATGATCATCAGCGGTGGAGAGAACATCGCTTCGTCCGAGGTGGAGCGAGTCCTCTACCAGTTGCCTCAGGTCGCAGAAGCCGCGGCGATCGGTCTGCCCGATGAGCGCTGGGGCGAGCGCGTCACCGCCGTGGTTGTGCTGCGTCCCGGCGCGTTGTTGACCTTGGAGCAGATTCGCGCGCACTGCGAGGGCAAGCTGGGGGGCTTCAAGACACCGAAGGAGGTCATTGCCGTCGAAGCATTGCCGCGCAACCCGTCCGGCAAGGTGCTGAAAAGGGTGCTGCGCGAAGAGTTGTCGAGGTAGTCCTTGGATCTTCATCGATCCCGACCGCAGCAACGTGCCAGCGGGAACTTCCGCGCGAGCAGATGTCATCTGCGAGATCTCCAGGCCCACAGGCCTGGCTCGCAACACCGCTAGGAAGTACCTGCGGGCGGGCGATGAAGACCCGCTAGTGACCCGACGAGAGGCCGCGCAGGACGCTCGGCTTCCCTACCCCTGCTGACATGTTCTGCGACGGTCGCAACAACTAGCGACCTCCAGTCGCAGCACTTTGGCGCCAGTTCCACTTAATGTGGCGCCTACGCCGGCCCAGTGTAGGTAGCGCCATATGTTGAGAAGCCACCCCTAGGGAAATCAAGGCTCGCCAGCGTATAGAGAACCCATAAGTTGGGAAGAGTTGGCCCATATCCTGAGAAAAACTTCCCAAATGCTTGAGGGCCGTAGTGACATGCGGTCAGAGCGACGACGAATCTAGCTAAGCGCTGCCTCGCCTTGCTTGTTCAAGTGACCATGTCAACCGGGGCGACGTGGTAGCTAAGCCCCGTCCGAAGACCTCGGGAGCCCCGCGGTAAGGTCACTCTGCCGCCATTACAGAGAATTACGTGGGGTTCGGTAATTACGTAGACCCCCGTAATTGGCGCGCTGGGGCTCTTTCGGGGTGGTGTCAAAAAATCGGTCCCGTCGCGAGGTCTCGACGTCGACGCCGGAAATGACTCCTCATTCTCTGCGGCCCTGAGCAGCTGTCTGTCACTCGGGCCTGAAGACTCTGCCAAGGTCCTGACAACCTCCGCAGATTTCCTGTCGCTGTCATGAAGGCCTGCCCGTTCGACGAGTATCCCCTTGGCAGGCGACTCATTCGTGAGGACTTTGGCGGAGTGTGAGAGAGGTCCGTTGCGACAACTTCTAGGGGTCGATGGACGTGGTTTCCACAATTCTCGAGAATTCTTCGAGGACATCCGCGTAGTGCGCCTGGAGATACTTCATGACTCTTGGATTGTCCAAAAGCTTCGCGACGTAGCCACGTGCCAGCATCAGGTTCAACATGTCCTCGCCGTGAGACTGCTCGGCAATCTTGTACTGGCCAAGCAGGTTTGCCATCTCCTGTTCCATCCGAGCGACCTGTTCCAAAGACAGGGAGTGATTCTTGAGTGCCCGTTTCCCATCTATGAGCAGCGACGGAGGCGTGGCGGCTAGTAGAGAGCGGGCGTAGCTGGCGGTCACGCTATTCGCTGCAATCATGAGCTCAACGCACTCGACCTGGCGCGTGGGCTTCATGCGCCGCAGAGCAGGTGTCACCTCCGTCGAAAAATTTCTGTCTCTCAGAAGCTCGATGGCTTCCGTGCAGATGCCATCGAGTAGAGAGCTCTTCTTTTGAATCAGCGACACGTCAATGCAAAGACCTTTCGCAAGTTTTGCGACGGGGATTCCCCGGTCGATGGCGCGCCGAATCATCAAGTGCTCTTGAACCGTCGAGAGCCGGTTGATGTGATTGTTGTACGTATACGCTTCATCGTCTGTCGCGACAAGGCATGTGACTTCGGAAAACCCAAGCTCCTTCATCACTTGAAGCCGCAGGTGTCCATCCAGCACAAGGTGTTGACCAGACTTCCGATTAACCGCAGTGACCGCAAGCGGCTCGATAAGCCCGATTTCAACTATCGACGCTCGAATCTGCCGGTACTTGAGCGAGGTAAGCATCTTTGGGTCGAGGCTTACGGAGGGTAGTAGGCCGTCGACCGGCAGGACAATCGGCTTGGGCAGAAAGGCAATCGTGACAGAGCTCATCTGATACCTCCCCGGTGTGACACCCGCTCCGCCAGGTACTTTGGAAGTGTGTCCAGGCCCTCAAGTCGCAAGACATTGACGAAATTCTCGTCCTCGAACATCTTTCGCAGGGCGCCAAAGAAGAACAGCAGACGTTGCTGAACGGCGGTGGACTTGCGCACCATGAGTCGCTGTCGCGCCACTTCCTTTTGATACGCACGAACGAGACTGGTAGATGTCAACTCGGGCTTCTTCTTGGAAGGTGCTCTAGCAATCGAGCGACCCAGAAAGTTTCTTCGCTCCACCAACCGCTTGGCGTACAGGAGTTGTGGCCCGCGCAATTCTCCTGACTCATATGCTGTTTGCATGACAGTCTGAACTGCTTTGTCATCCTCTCCGGCGCTGACAATCAGAATTGCCACAGTGATGGGCATCTTGCCCTGCTCAACGGCCACCAGCAGGCGCTCCTCTCCCCTGTCGACCAGGTCCAGAATCTGGCGCACGTATGTCTCATGGACCCCGGTCTTGCGGGAGATTTCCATCACCGAGCAGCCTCTGTCGCGAAGAAGGGTCAGGCCGCGCAACAGCTCCAGTGGTTTGTGACGCCGACGGGCAAAGTTCTCTACCAAGCTCATGACAAAAGCGTCCTCGTCCGACAGAGTGACCACCAGTGCCGGAATTCGGGCTTCGCCCAAGCGCTTGAAGGCCTTGTAGCGCCCTTCGCCGCAGACCAATACGTAGCGCTCTGCACCGTCTTCTCCAGGACGCGGTGTCACGGTAATCGGCTTCTTCAAGCCCACTGCCCCGATGTTGTCCACAATCAGGTCGAACTTGCGTGGGTTGCGCTCCCGCGGATTCAGAACCTCGATTCGCTCCAGTGGAATCATGCGTAGCTCAGGGGCGGCTGCATCCGTCATGCTGCCAACCTCGGCCGAGAGCGTGCAGCCATGCCATATAGGTACTCGAGCGTGTCAAAGCGAAAGCTCTCGAGCTCTACGGGATTGTGTTCGCCCAGGTGTATGCGGGGTATGCCGAACTCCAGTCGTGGAAGCAGATAGTAGTCAAGCGCCGTCTCATTTCCTGGTGCCAAGCGCACGGCAACGGTTAGGTCAGGCGCCAGACCAGTGTCAAAGCGTACTTTCCAGAAAAGCTGTCCGGAGTCCCGCTGCTGACACCGTGCCAGCACCAGCGAAGCGCGGAACTCGTCGTTGACAGTCAAGAGGTCGTTGGTGGGGTCGCGCCAGACCTTGCCGCCAAGGGCCATCATTTGCTCCTCGGTTTGAGAGACGATGGTCGGATGCAGGCGTCGCAGTAGTCGGTTGATTTCGATGTACTGAAAGTCACGCGAAGGTACGTAGCCCACCAGCTGATACGCCCGGATGAGGCTCCCAAACCTCATCGCGTACACGGACGAGGATGGCATTCCGTCGGTCGAATTGATGATGAAACCGGACAGGGCCTGGCGACTTTGATACAGCGAACGCAGTCGCTCAATCAACTCATCGTCTGAGTATCGACGCGAGCGGGCTCGGATGATGCCTTGGGCAGTGTAGAAGTCTTCCTTTGCAACGATTGGCGTGAAAGCGTCTTGCTTTCGAATCCACATCTCGCTCGGATTCGCGACACGCAGCTTCCTCAGCTTGAACGACACCCGGTTGTAGACGTTGGTCCCGATGTACTTTTCGTTGATGAGAATCTCATGCACAGTTGCGCGCGTCCAAGGTCTGCCCCGGTCCGTGCTGATGCCTCGAGCGCTCAACCGTGCGGCAATCTCTCCTTCTGAGATTCCGTCTCTGATAAACCACTGATAAATGGACTGGACGACACGAACTTCGTCGTCCGGTCCCGGCACGAGAATCACGCGGTCGGTCTGAAGGCTCTTGTGTTCGCCCCGGCTGAGTTCACCTTTCTGGGCACCAGTCTGGTCAACGAGTAGCCGCCGCAATCCGAACCCCGCAGGACCACCCTGGCGAAAGCCCTTCTCGATGAGGCGGCACTGACCCGCGAACACCTTTGCTGAGAGCTCGCGACTGTATTCACCAGCCATCGCCCGCTTGACGCCCTTGACGATGGTGGAAACGGGTGAGCCGTCGTTCTCAAACTGCTCCGCACAGTACGCGACTTGGATGCCCGCACGCTTGCAGATGTACTCGTAGTACGCGCTCTCGTCAGCGTCCTGAAACCGTCCCCAGCGGCTGACGTCATACACAAGCACCATCGAGAAGTCTGCATTGCCCGCTTCCACATCGCGGATGAGCTGCTGCAGGGCGAGCCGACCCGCGATGCGCAGTCCGCTTTTGCCTTCATCCGCGTATGTGCGAACAACTTCGATGCCTCGGTGCGCCGCGTACTCTCGAATCTTGTCGACTTGATTCTGCGTGGAGTACTGCTGATGCTCCGTGGACATGCGGACGTACTCGACTGCCCGTACAACGCTCGCTGTGCCGTTTGGAGTATCGACAGAGTTCATGGTGCTGCCCCATGTTCGAATGGCCTCGAAGCGGAGCCATTCTTTGACGCCAACTATCGTTAGGAAACCACTGTCGCGACACAGTAACAGCCGCAATCAGAGATTTCGATGCAGTCCTCTCTTTGCAATTCTTTTGCAATCAGTCCGTCTGCTTCGGACCTACGAGACCTGCGTGAGTCGCACGGTCCACTGGCGGACGGCCCCCTTGCGAAATGGCGATAGCAGTACCAACCGGAAAATGCCCTCAAGAGGAATCGAGCCGACCGACGCGTCGTCCTTTGCAATCATGTTGCCTCCAGCGCTTCTGCGGGCGTTCCTCGTCTTCTGCTGTTCACGGTTCGCGGCTGCGTAGTCAGGGTGCTCCTCTCGATACTTGCGCCAATAGTCCGGGTGACTGCGACGCCACAGCTCTTGAGCTGCGGCCTGGTTTTTGCGGTAGTCGTCGTCAGTGCTCCGTTTCGCTTGTTGCCAGAGCCGTTTGCGCGCCAACTGACACGCGGCTTTGGGGCAGAACGCCTGTCGTGGCGTCTGTGCTCGAGGTTCAAAAGCGTCTCCGCAGGAGCTGCACCATCTTTTCTCCATAGCTCACCTCTGAATGAACAGCGTGTCCACCCGCAATGGGATTGAGACGGGCGCGGGCACCGGTGGAACATGTCCAGGCGTTGATGCCGCGTCAAGGCGCTTTTCACCTGTGGATAGCCAAAAACGGATATCCACAGGTGAAAAAGACGCCAGGTTGAGTTTGGGTCTCGAACAGCTCCTTGCTCGCTGGCAAACAGTTTGCAGAAGAGAAAAGGCAGCAACACGAGCTGCCGAAGTTTCAGGTCACAGGCGGGGAATCACACTAATTTGCTGCCGCGAATCACACTACTGAACGGTACGTGAATCGCACTACTAAGCGGCCCGCCAGTACGGGTGCGCACTCGAAACATGGAGAACTCCAAGTGAATGCGCAGATTGTTGATGCTTTGGGATTCATTTCTTCGCTCCACCTGTGCTGGGGGGTGTCCGCGCGTCGCACTAATAAGCGGCACAGGAAGTGACGCTTCCGCAGTCTGAACACCGCCAAGTTCAGCGCTCATCTTCGTCACCGTGGATGCTCGGCAATACCTTTGCGACGGCATACAGCATCCGGATGCGCCCAGACTGAGCGCCGCGTCGGAGACAAAAAGGATGGCTTTGCAGGTCATCGGCCAACCCTCCGGGTCACAAGCGATGGCACTCGATTCCAGCGGTCGTCGTCAAAGAATATCGTCGGTGACCCGTTGGCCATGCGCCGGCGCTTTGAATCCGGCCGTGTTCATCTTGCTGTGAACTTGGTACCTTCTTGTCGACGCCAATGGCTGCTGCAAGCGAGCTGCTCTCAGGTGAGCACTATGGAAATTATTTTGAAAAATATAATTATTGGGACTGACAATAATTTCTGTAACGGCGCGGCCGGAAGCTTCCTCCTGGCCTCCTACGCGTCACTGTTCTTCGCGTGAATACGTTCGAGTAGCGCCTTGACGGTCTGCACCGTTCCAGGCGCGCTGAGACCCAGTCGCATGTCCGTGATAACCACGTTCGCTCTCACCTCTGGGGACCAGCCCTCATCGACATCGTCGAGCGCCATCCACGCGTAGGGGCATCGGCGAAGCACATCTTCGATGACTTGTTGGCCTCTCGTCTTGGCGATATGCGCGGCACGGTCCATGCGACTATGAAAGGTGGCGCCGACTACCCTCGCGCGGAGTCCTGGGGGCAACCTCTTGGCGCTGCCGTAGCAGCCGTACGTTCGTACCCAGGCGGTGCTCAACACGATGCGCATTTGAGGATAGGGACTCAAGAGCTCCTCCAAGAGAGCAGCGTGCTCGAAAAGGCGGAACCCCGGGGGGCCGGCGTATGCGCCACGACTCGGATGCCAGAGCACGTTTTCATGGTGAAGAACGCCGTCATAGTCCAAGTAGAGAATGGTTTCGCCGAAGCCACGAGGTAGCTTTGTGCGAGAGCTCGCTTGTGTGTGGGGTTTTGTTTGCCAAAGCCAGGACTCGACGGCGTTCTGAACCTTGAGGTCTGACAGTCCGAGGTGCGGCTCGCACAGCACAAGATTGAGCTTGCCTGACGTGAACTCGCGTGCGTCATCGTCAAGAACAAGATGGCTCGTCAGGAGCGCTTTGTTTGACTGGAGCACCGACTCAATCGCATTCTCTCGGCGCAGACGTGGTGCGCTACCGATGAGCGCTGCCCCCAATGGGCCCAGCAGGCCTCGAAGCTCTTGGTCTGTGTATTCGTAACGCCACGAGGAATGCACGACCACCCGCACATCGTCGTATTGCTCGAGCATCTTGACCAGAATGGGTAGCCAGCAGAAATGACCTCCTTGCAGATTGGCGTTTTCCACGGGGTGAAGAACTCCATCGAAATCAATGAACAGAAGGCGCATGTCGTCCTCGGGTGATAGTGAGCAGTGGACAGCTTCAGTCAGGCCGCACCGCGAACGAGGCCCGGTTGCAGTGCGGCCGTCGCCAGGTCGGCCAAACGCACAAGCCCACCTCGCATGGCTCCGCTTGGCAGAGGTTTGCCACCGAAAACTTCCACCGTGCCGAGCCTCTCAAGCAGCTCGGATGGGCGAGCGTCGATTGAATGAGCGAGACTGCTCAAGGTCACATAGGTTTGGCTGAACCTGACCAGATGCTCCGGCATCACAACTTGGCAAGGCTGCCCGCGAAGGACGGCTGGGACAGACTCGAGAAGTCCTTCTTTCACCCAATGACTGATGGACTCCCACTTCCAGCCGGTGGCCTCGGAGAGCGCTTGGATGGTGAGTCCTGCTTCTGTGGACCTGGAGGAGAAGAACGTCCGCACGTCGGACTCGAGAAATTCAAAGTCGCCTACCGTTTCAGCGACATTGAGCGGCCGAATGTCACCACTGGCGATGGCCGCGAAAAGACGCGCCATGGACTGTTTGTCGCCCAGTCGACGAATCTGCAGTTCATTGATGCGAACCCGAGCGTCATCATCTGACGCATCTCGTCGAGCGCCGTCTTTCAGCAATGAGAGCAATCGCTCGATGGAGGCGACTTCAATCGGCGAGCCACGTCGAATGTCCGAACGCGCGGAACCGTCGGAGACGACCAGGCCGGCTTGGACAAGCTCCTTGAACACGTGTTCGGGTACGCCCGCACGTTCGCGTGCGGCGCTCTCTTTAATCCAGCCCTTACGAGCGAGGAGGACGCGCTCTACTTCGGCCACGGGCATTTCTCGAGCTTCGCCTCGGTTCGCATAAGGCCGTTTGATGCATTCGACTTCCCCAGCCTCAACGGCCTTCCTCAAGGTAGTCCAATGCACGCCGATGCGAGCTGCGGCATCGGGAAGCATCAGATGCGAGCGACGACGGCCGGCTAACCCGGACACATGGTCTAGGGCCAACACGCCAGAAAAGTCATTTACCGCAACGTTGTGGACGAGCTCAAGGAACACATTTAGCGGACCTTCAGAAGCTACCTCTTTGATGCGCAAGTACCATCTTCCCAATCGCGTGTTCAGTGTGCGCCCACCTTGAGGGGACAAGTCGATGCGCTCGCGGATGTGGTCTTCAAATCCACGAGGCCATTGAGTAAGGAGTTGCTCGAGCGGCCGCAAGAACTCAATGGCCTCCAGAATCGCTTTGGGTGCAGCCGCGTTCTCGCGGGTCACCGTGAACGACGGGTCATAAAGCTGGCAAAAGGTGCGCACCAAAATGGCGAACAACTCAACCGGAACGTTCTGCAAGTCAGGAAGTCCTGATATGCCGCTGACGCTTCCGGACGCGATGACCGAGGACACCCAAAGCTGAGTGTGCGTGGCCGGTATCGTCTGACTCTCGAGCAGGTTGTGACCGCACGCGCATACTTCCAGGCGCTCGCGCTGGTCAGACAAGCGCGTTCCGCATGCATCGCACCTGTCAACGAGCAGGGTCTTGTGTTTCGGACACGCGACCATGTACACATGCTCCCAACTTTGCCGGAGATGGGTGGACTCTTTCAGGCAGTGCGGGCAAATGGCATCGAATCCGGTTCGACGCAGGCCGCGCCAGCTCAACGTGAGCTCCTCGCGTGCACTTGCCATTTGGCATGCGGCGCTTTCGATGCCCAGCATCCTCGACACGTGTTCAGGATGATTGAAGAGTCCGCTGCGTGAGCCAGAAACTTCGCTGAGCTTTGCCAGCTCCTTCCAGCCGAACATGCCGTTGGCGGCCGACAACCGCCGGTAGAACTGAAGTCCCCCCTCGTCCTTCAGAGGGGAAAACGTCGTGATGAGTTTCGTTTCGTGGAGGCTCACTTTTTCGCGCCTCCGCGAGTTTTGCGAGTGTCGGCTCGCGATTCCTCCAACACGAAGATGTGGCTGGCGTTCATGTTGACATCCGCAATGGTTTCTGCGGAGAACGCGGGGAAGTCCTTGTTGCTCGCAGCTTCAATCCGCGAGGCTGCTGCTGCACAGTCCTCGAAGGAAATGTCGCGGTTCTCGCGGCTCTTGATATCGAATGCCAGGCGGGCCATGAACTTGGTCACAATGCCAATCAAGCCACCGGACAAGAGATAGGTGTTGCGCACCAAGGCCTCATGGTCAAAGAGAAAGCGGCTGCCGGCCTCTTCAAACATCGTCACGTATGCGCGCGTGCAGGCGACGAACTGTCTCCGCTCAGCGATGTCTTCCCATGAGTAGGGGTTAAAGCGCATGACTGCCCCGGACCTGAGTCTCAGCTGCTCGTTACTTTTGAGCAGCGACTCCAAGCGTGGGACGCCGAGAAGCACTACGCTGATGTCCAGTGCGTCGAGCAACTGTTTGAACCAGTCCCCTGCCGCTCGAGGCGACATTCGGGTTCCGACATCGACGATTTGGCTGGCTTCGTCAAAAAGAATCACGCGGGTGCCTGCCGTTTTCAACTGGCGAGCCATGCGTTCATACATCAACGCTGTACTGGCCATGGATGCAGGTACGGGGGCCTTCAATGCAACAAGCACGCTGCGAGGCAGAACGCGGGGAGAGGCCGGCGATGGCGTTCGAACTTTCAAGACGGGTACTTGTCGAATTCCGTCCTTAGCGCTCTCCGGGTAGTTCCGAACGAGGGCATCGGCGAGCATGGATTTGCCGACACGCGAGGGTCCCACGACCATGTCGCAGGATGGCGGATTGCCTTCCAAGGCGTCCTGAATGCGCATGTGCAGCTCATTCATGTGTTCTTCAAAATATGCGTGCGGAAGTTCACGCGACTGGATTGCCATGCGAAGGGCGGCGGCTTGACTCATATCAGTGCTCCTGTGTTGCGATTGCGTGGCGACAATTCGTCCACGTCATCCCATGTAGCCATGGAGTTGTTTAAGGCCGGCGTTTTAGGTTTAGAAGGCAACAGCGGCGTTTTAGATGCACGCGCAACAGCCTCCCTGTGCTTGGCCTTTTGGACGACTTCACGCTTCTCACGGCGACCAGGAGACTTCTTCGACTTGTTGGCAGCGCTAGACGAGCGCATGGACCGGTCATAAACCGACTCAGTAAACGAAGCACTTCTGGCGGACTCGGGGTTCGCAGCTTTGATTTCGGCGCTGTGCTCCTTTGCGTACTCAAACGAGTAGGCGGGCGAAAACTCGTTGGCTGATTCGTTGGTCAGTTCAACCAGCTCGGTGCTGTCCACGACATACACGCGCCGGTAGTCTTCTGGGTCAAACAGAACATCCACAGGCTCTTGCCCGAAGCGCTCGAGCAGGGACTCAAGGTTGTAGCCCTTGAAGTCGTAGGTTTCGTAGGTGATGCCAGACTTGATGCTTAGCTTGCGGCGGACTGCGTTGTATTTGGTGCGAATCCATGCGCCTTTGTTTGGCGGCATAGGCAGTGCGTGCCCCAACCGCTCAACGATGTTTTCGTATCGTTGGCGCGGGGTGACACCGAGCTTGCGTTCCTCACACACCTCTTCATCTACAAATCGTTCAAGAACGGTGTCGGCCCACTTTTCGTAGTACCACCGTGCAATCCAGCGTTCCAGCTCCTCAAATGTCATGAGGTCATCGCCCAGGGCAACCGGGTCGCGTTGACCGTCCAGGCCATTCAGGCGGGTGCATCCTGGGAGCAGTTCGAGCGCTTCCTTCAGGGAACGATTGAGACGTTCTATGAAAGGCTTTTCCTGAGGGTTGCGCGCCTTGCAATAGCGGACGTCCACCCCCAACTGCGTGAGCCTTCGAATCCGGTCACCGCGCGTTTCAGCTCCGTTGTCCAAGACCAGTAGCGCCGGTGTTCCATAGAGGTCAATAGCGTCATCAATATCAAGGTACTTGAATGAAGGTCCTTTTGAGAAGAGGCTGGATTCGATACATCGAAGGCCGTCGGACTCGTTGAGGGTCCCAATCTTCAGGTGCCAGCCCGTCACGATGCTGCTACCGCAATCAATGGCATGCGCAAGGTTGACGTCTGAGCACACACCATCTGGTGTCCTGATGACGAATGGCAGGTGCAATGTGTCCTGCTCGACGCGTTGCAGCAAACCGTCCACCTGGATGCGCATGCTGGCGACCGAAGCCTTGGCGGCCCGGTCCTTAGCCAGATGGCGCTGGACCTCCGGCATGGAATTCAGTCGGGTGACGATGATTTTTCGGACGAACTTCTGGCTGAGCGATGCTTTCGCGGAAAGCAACTCGCGCTGAATGGCAGTGCGTCGGCACAGGTCTGTCAGCGCTTTAAGGTTCCACTTCGAATGTTGCTCGCAATAGTGTTCCTCGCCCAATGTACAAATGAGCTCGATGAGCGCTGGAGAGTAGCGTTCTGACCGATTGCCCCGGACATGGTTTGGCATGAGCAAGGGAGCATTGCACCTGTCGCGCTCAAGAAGCCGGTAGACGGTTGCGGATGACGGAAAGAGCCAGTCTGGGTAGTCACTTTTGAACAGCTCGCGAACAACAGGGTACGCGGCGTAGGCGCTGACTCGATGGCGCCTGCAGTACTCATTCAGTTCACGAACGATGCGGGTGGCCCGCTCAAGCGCTGTCAGGTAATTTTCTTGTGCGAGGCCTCGCGACTTGTGGCGCGTGCCTTGATGCTTGCACGTCGCAGCGTCACTGCGGTCGAAGAAGGTTGTCAGAGCGGGACTCCCTGCTCGGTGCACTTCCAAATTGCCGGCGGAGATTCGATTGCGGAGCTCTTCATAGGGAATCCATCGGTCCGTGTGGGCGTCGGTTTCTAGTACCCGGATGCGTCCCATGGTCGGCGTGGAGCTCGTGACCGCCATCGTCACGTTCTGTGTTCTGGGGTCGACGAGCTTGTCGCCCAGGCTCAATTGATTCATTGCGCAAGCCTCCTCACCATTTGCAGGTGGCTCAGGTCTCCGAATGCGGGAGCAGTCGGCGTTGCAAAGCAAAGTGGCTGCTCAACAACGTCTGCCTCCAGGTGACCTGAGACAAGGAGTAGTGGTGCCATGCGAGCGTCGAGCGCAAGTCCGCTCAAGAACTCGCCCATGGTCTTTGCCCCAGCGGCATGCAGGTCGTGAATGCGTTGGGAGATTTCGGGCTCTGGCCAGATGTCTCGACGCATGCTTGCCTGGTGTAGCAACGGCAGGTTGGTGCGCAATGGATGCCGCCAACTGCTGGGTGTGACCAGCTTCAGAAACTCCATGCCGTGGCTGAACAACACCTTGCGGGCAAGCTGCAATTTGCGTTGGTACTCCTCGTCTCCTGGGAACCGGTCAAGCTTGACCTCCACCGCGACCTTTGTTCCAGAAACCCAGGTCGCCCCAAAATCTGGGGTGTAGAAGGCGGCCTTGCCTCCATGTCGCTTTGCGCGAGCGCGCAAGTCGTCCTTCTCTTCGTCATTGCGTGCGATGGCGCCCATAGTGAGCTCGACCGCAAATGGCTGCGGACTGTATGAGCCGACCTCGGGGTCGAGGTTGAAGAGGTGGGCGACCATGCGTTCGCTTTCGCTTTCAAGAGCGATGCCACCCTCAGCCTTCATCCCATAAGTGAGCAAGGTGGACTTGCCATAGGCGTGGGAGACCTTTCTCGAGCCTCGGTCGAAGCCCTTGAGGCCACCGCGCTTTCCGTAGGTCGGCGCCCTCATGACGTCGTGCGCCGCTGTGGGGCGAGGTGAATTGCGGCCGTCAAACAAGGCCGAACAATAAAAGCAGAATTCATGGGTTGGTTCCTCAAGAAATGGACAGGTAGATTTCCTGCCCAGGTCTAGCTGTGATGTTTCAATAGGTTGTTCACCCGACGGCATCTGGGAGACTGGAGTTACCAGGCTTCAGCACTCACAGAGGAAACCCGTCGGATGAACAGCCACAAGAATGCCAGATTGACGTTTGAAGGACGCAAATTGCTCATCGAGCGCATCGCCGTCATGGGGCTGATGCCAGCGGCCGAGGCCGCTGGCATCAGCGTTCGGACTGCCCGCAAGTGGCGCCGTCGCTTCGAAGCTGGCGGACTCGATGCCCTAATGGACAGCAGCTCCCGGCCTGCCAAGACGCGCAGCACCATCGATGAGGCGCTGGGCCAGCGCATCGAGCAGCTGCGACGCAGCCGCATGCCCATGCACCGCATCGCCGCTGTGGTCGGGCGCAGCGTGGCCACCATCAGCCGCTGGCTGGCCAGGCTGGGCCTCTCCAGCCTGAAAGCGTTGCAGCCAGCTGTGCCCGTGGTTCGCTACGAACACGACACGCCCGGGGCCATGCTGCACATGGACACCAAGAAGCTCGGGCGCATCGAGCGCCCCAGCCACCGCGTCACCGGCAACCGCCGCGACTCGGTCGATGGCGCAGGCTGGGAGTTCGCCCACGTGGCCATCGATGACCACAGCCGGGTGGGCTTCGTGCAGATGCATGCCGATGAGCGCAAGGGCTCGGCGGTGGACTTCCTGCAGGCTGCCGTCGCTCACTACGCGGCGCTGGGGGTGCGCATCGAGCGCTTGCTGACCGACAACGGTGCGGCCTATCGTTCGCGTCTGTTCGCCAAGACCTGCCAGGCTCTTGGCATCAAACACTGCTTCACCAAGCCCTACCATCCGCAGACCAATGGCAAGGCCGAGCGATTCATCCAGACCTGCCTGCGCGAATGGGCTTACGGCAGAACCTGGAACCACAGCACCGAGCGCACCGCCTGGCTGCCATCCTTCCTGAGCTACTACAACACCCGCAGGCCTCACTCGGCACTCGGTCACCGCCCTCCGGCTTCCCGCCTCGGGGGGAACAACCTATTGCAACTCAACATCTAGCGAACTGCCCCGGAAAACGGTGTTTTAGCCCGCTTTAGATGACCAAAGTGAAGGCGGATAGCGATGAGCAGGCGACAAAAATGACGCCGTAACAGAATCCCGAGGTCTGAAGGATAAAAAGGCGCTCGCACCCAACGCCTTTGAACCTTGGACACGGCGGTCATTCGACTTCGCTTGGCCAGAGGTGTGCACTTGCTGTCTCGAAAACAGCTGATAAACAGGGTGTGCGTCCGCCGCCGGTACCGTTCATCGAATTTTCCCATTCCAACCTCCAGTCTGCACAAATTGCATCGGGAGGCGGAAGTTATTGCAATTCAAATCAATCGAGAATTTGTATTTTTGAATTTACGAAATAAACCGGATTGATTTTCTTAATTTTAGATGAGATAGCCCCAGGCCATTTTAGATGGCTATTTTTCAAAAATCTAAACTGGCTTATTTGTAGGGTGAAAGCAGTCGGCAAACTCGTCAACCAGCTCTCGCCAATGGAGTTGATGCTCGCGAATACCGGTCGTGATGCAGAGAAGCTGAGCCGCCATCATGAAGATGCCGTTCGAGTTGCACAGTGCGTCGAAAACCAGCTTCGGCGGATAGCCGGTGACGAACTTCGACAACGGGTGGATGCCGCCATGGGTGAAGCTGTTTAGGGCCTTCCAGGTGACTTCTTTGTATTCCTGGAGCTGAGTCACGATGTGCGCTAGCGCTTCTGGAACTCCTTCCAGGCGCTTGAGCATCTCACTCAGCATGGGAAGGTCATCTCCCCTGCGCGCGGTCTCTATGGTCAGCGGCATAGACAGTTTCTCGACCTGTGCCTCGGAAGCCGCGTACATCAACCAGAAAGCCCGTACCAGGCTCTCGAATTGAGGCCTCAGCAGCGCCATACCTGAGGCCTCCATATCGTTCTGCACCAGGAGCAGTGCAGCTGTCGCATGTTCCATCGACAGAAGGGCCGATTGAAAAGCGAGTTCGAAGTGCAGTTCGGGGTACGGGTCGAACGATTCCGCAAGTTCCATCACGGCTTCATGCAGCGCAACGCTGCGGGCCAGCGAGTTTTCCAACTTGTCAGGGGTGATGTGCGTCACGGGCTAGTCTTCGAATTCTGGCGGGGCATCTGGCCAATCCCTGTGAACCTTGAGGCGGTTGCCTTGCACGTCATCTTGCACGGCGCGCGCGGCTCTCGTGAAAACTTTGCCAGTTTGGAAGCACTGAAGTGTCACTACTTGCTGGTCTGGCGTGATGTCGGTGACCACCAGCCACTCACCCTCCCGGCCATGAAGCTCGTCGTCGACCTCCACCGTCCCCCAGGTCATAGGAATCAGCGGCCGCTGAAACTTGGGGCGCGCTTTAGAGGCGAAGTGCTGGCGCTCAAGACGAAACTGCCGAAGCTTCTCTTGCAAGTCATAGGAGTCGTGCGAAGTTAGCTGGCCGGTGTCAGCGCATATCGAGCTGATGGACGCCTTGGACCACCTAGCTTCATTGTGCATTCTCATGCCTTCGTGCACGTCTCTGCTCCAAAGCGAATCGACCTCCTCCTCAAGGTGCAGGGTCTCGCTTCCACAAGTTTCCAAAAATTCCTTTGACATACAGGGTCCTTTTCCCAAGTTGAAGGATGGACCACATGTAGTGCATAGGACGTTTTAGACCGCAGGCCCGCGCTGGTTTACTTTAGACAATGTCTTAAGTGGATTTCTCTGCCGTGTTTGGAGCTCGACCTACAACATCGGCGAATGGCGTGGGTGCCGTCCACGATGAGATTGACGCTTGTTGACGCGCTCAACCAGCGTTGATGCGTGAAGTAGGTCACGTCAAGCCGTATTCCAAATCTTCTGAGCAACTGAAGCAGTTTGTGTTCTTGAGGAGAACGGCGCTGCCATGGTTCAATGACTCAAGACAACGGGTACTGCGCACTCCTATTTCCATTTTCCGCCGTTCCTTTGTCATCCGACATTCAGAACTGAGGGAGATAAAAGCATTGGACGCAGCCTCAAATCTCATGCATGGTCTCTTGGACTACGTCCTGGAGCAATCTAAAGTCGTAGACCCTCGCGGCTTCACGCTCGCGGCATCGCGTGGTCTTCTCAAGACCATGGACCAGCTCTCGGGCCTCCCGGGCGTCGACTTTGACATCAAGGTTGAAGGTGACCACATCTGGATGCGCGTGGAACGACTCGAGGCTCTCCCCCCGCCTCCACTGTCCGAGGCGTTTCGTGGCCTGATTTCGGCTTCTACGTCTCCCACTTCGGCACCGCCTGTGCTGGACGAAAGAGCAATCGAGCACAAGCTCGCGGTCAATGCCTCGGGAAAACCACCGGAGCAAGCTCAGCAAGAAGCTGCCGTCTTTCGGAGCACCGTGGGCAAGGCGCTGGCGCAATACACATTGCTTTGGCAAGCCTGGTCGGCCGGGGAGAAGCCGCGAAGACAGTCTATTGACCTCTATGGGGAGTTGTTTTCTCTCAAGCAACAGCTGGAGTCCGAAGAAACGTCCAAGCCGCAGGAACTGGTCTGGGGAATGGGCATTGCCGCTTGGCGGCTGAGGGATGAAGCGGGGAGCATTGACTACCAGTACCCCTTACTCACCCAGGCAATGGAGCTCAACGTGGACGAGGCCAGCTTGGCCATCACGGTACGTCCGCGTGGCGTAGAGCCGCGCTTTGAGTTCGACGCGTTCTCGGCATGCCAATTGATGAGCGCGCCCGACGTGGAAAAGACGGCCAAACACGCATTGACCCAAGCCGGTGACCGCACGCCGACCCCTTTCGACCCCGGCAGCTTTGAGCACCTTCTCAAGATGGTGGCTGGCAATCTGCACGAAAAAGGTCGCTACCTCAACGGTCAGCGCGTGCCACCAACGCCTGCGGAAGATTTATTGGTTACCGATGCTTGGGTGATGCTGTCGCGACCGCGGGCGCACAACTACCTGCATGAAGACATTCAGCGCCTGAAGAACCGCATCACGGACGGCGCTGTACTACCGGCAGGTGCCGCAGCCTTCGTAACCCCACCCTCCGACGAAAAAATCAACCATGAGCCCGTACGCTTTCGCGGGTTGTCTGGTGGAGGTGGTGGCGGCACGGGCAAGCCAATGGAGCTCTTCTTTCCCCTGCCCTATAACCACGAGCAGGTCACCATCATTGAGCAGCTGCAACGCTCAGATGGTGTCGCCGTGCAAGGTCCTCCGGGTACAGGCAAGACACACACCATCGCCAACATCGTGTGTCACTACCTCGCCACTGGGCGCAAGGTTCTCGTGACCTCCAAAGGGGAGCAAGCCCTGGAGGTGTTGCAGTCCAAGATTCCGGAGGCAGTCAGGCCTCTGACGGTGGCACTTCTCTCGGGGGACAGGGAGGGCATGCGCCAGTTCCAGAACTCCATCGAAGCCATCACGCACAACCTGTCCCAGCTCAATCTGGACGTAGTGCGAACAGAGATTGAGCAGTGTCTTGCTGGTATCGACCAGGCGCATGTGGAGTTGGCGCAAATCGACCGACGCGTCGACGAAATCGCGATAGCTCAGCTCTCCAGCATCAGCGTCGACGGCGTGGAGCTGCGTGCGCAGAAGATGGCCCAGCTGGTGGTATCCGGGGCAGAGCGCCATGGGTGGTTCGATGATGTGCTTTCGCTGGCGCCTGAGCACAGCCCGCCTTTGACCGACAGTGAAATGGCGGGTGTTCGGGAGGCTCGGCGCCGGGTAGGGCAGGACCTGCAATACGCCACGGTGCGCATTCCCTCCAGCGCCGGACTTCCGGCTGCCGCAGATGTTGGCCGGTTGCACGACGTGCTTGTCAGCATGCGTGAAATCGAAGCGGCGGAGGCCAGCGGCGGGTTGTTAGCTTTGCGAGCTACGTCTATTGAGGTGCTTGCCGACGCTCGCAAGCTGTTACCCAGCGTGGAGGCCGCCGCCCAGCTGGCTCACGAGCTGGAAGAAACGGGGCATGTGTGGACGGCCGAACTGCGGCGCAAATGTCGTCAGGCGGACTTCGTCAGCGAGCGGGAGGCGCTGGAAGCTCTATTCGCTGAAATCGACGAACTAGTTCGCGCACGCGCCGCCTTCCTCAAGGCGCCGGTGGAGCTGCCAGAGGCAGCGTTGGGTGGCGAGAAGTTCATCGAAGCCGTCAAGCGAGCGACCGAGACGGGCAAGCCATTTGGAATGCTTGCTATCGGTGCTGGAGAAGCGAAAGAGCATATTGCTGCGGTTCGTGTTGCTGGACTGGCTCCTAAAAGCGAGGAGGACTGGAAGCACGTGCAGAAGTACCTGCATTTGCACGACCGCGTGCGCTCCTTCAGCGTGCGCTGGAACCAGTTTGCCGACTTGTTGTCAGTCCCCACTGTCAAGGCGAGCGTGCAAGCGTTGAGGGAAATCGAACTGGTGACCACCTATGCGCGCAAAGCACACTTGCTCGCAACCAATCACGACAGCCACCTTCCAGCTCTTGCCGAGCGTGTCTTTGCCAAGCCCCCCCTGAAAGAGTTGCGCGGCACCTCCGCAGACTTGTACAAGGTCAGGGAGCACCTGCGCAGCCATCTGACGCGGGCCGAGCTGGCGGAGGCAACTGTGTTGCTGGCGACGTTGCAGGAAAAACTCGCAGGTGCCGCAGGTTCGGTTTCAGACCAACTGCGTGGGTTCGTCAGTGTGCAGCTCGGCAACAATGCGGTGCCAACGGAACGAGCAGTAGCCTCTTACGCTGAGCTGGTCGGCGAGGTCCGTCGAATCGAGGCGATGGCACACGATTTTCAGACACTCAACGCTGGCGCCGAAGCCTTGGAGAAGGCGGGCGCCGCCCTGTTGGCTGCTCGAGTGAGGACGTCCCCGCTGGCGGTTTCGGGTGAGGACAGCGTTCTTCCAACGACGTGGCGCCAAGCATGGACCTGGGCGAGGCTGAAAACGCACCTGGACAGCATTGAGGCCAGAGATGAACTGCTGGCCATGGCCTCCAGGAGAAATGACCTTGAGCGCGGACTGGCGCGTCTCTATGAAAACATGGTCTCCAAGTCCGCTTGGCGTGAGACCAAGGCCGGTGCTTCACCGAAGACGCTGTCGGCGCTGGAGGCGTACCGAACTGCGGTGCGAAAAATTGGCCAGGGTACCGGACCCAATGCAAGCCGGTATCGCCGAGATGCCCAAAAATCCATGCATGACGCACAAGGGGCCGTGCCTTGCTGGGTGATGAGCCATGCCAAGGTGTCGGAAACCTTGCCTGCGACCTTGGGCAGCTTTGACTTGGTCATCGTGGACGAGGCCAGTCAGTCCGACATCTGGGCCCTGCCGGCAGTACTGCGTGGCAAGCAAATACTGGTCGTGGGTGACGACAAGCAGGTTTCGCCCGATGGGGGATTCATTTCTGCAGTCCGTATCCAGGAGTTGGCCAATAGATTTCTTGCGGGGCAACCGCATGCAGCGAGCCTCACGCCGGAGAAGTCTCTCTACGACATGGCGTCCACGGTTTTTGCGGCCAACAAGGTGATGCTGCGAGAGCATTTCCGGTGCGTGCCAGCCATCATTGCGTACAGCAATCGGTTCTACAACGACTCGATGCAACCGCTGCGCATCCCACGAGAATCCGAGCGTATTGACCCTCCCCTTGTGGATATTTATGTGCCCACAGGGTACCGAGGCAAGAAAGACCAAAACACCGATGAGGCCAGTGCCGTCCTTGCCGAAATCAAAGCCATCCTTGCCGACCCCAACCTCGCCGGCCGCACTCTCGGCGTAGTCTCTCTACTAGGCTCAGAGCAAGCCAAGAACATTGATACCTTGGTGCGCAGCAACTGCGATGCAGCGGAACTCCTGCGTCGGCATTTCAAATGCGGTGATGCACGGACATTCCAAGGAAGTGAACGCGACATCATGTTTCTCTCTATGGTGGTGGACCCCAGCAGTTGCAAGGCATTGTCCGGCAATATGTTTGAGCAGCGCTTCAACGTCGCCGCCAGCAGGGCGCGCGACAGGATGTACCTAGTTCGGTCCGTACAGATGAAGGACCTTTCTCAGGCCGACTTGCGCGCAGGATTGCTTGGTTACTACTCCAAGCCCAAGGGCGGCACAGTTGACGATGGAAAGAGCCTCATAGACATGTGCGAGTCTGGCTTTGAGCGTGACGTGTACACGGAGCTATTCAATCGCGGCTACCGGGTGATTCCACAGGTCAAGGCCGGCTCCTTCTTCATTGACTTCGTCGTCGAGGGTGCGCACGACATGCGGCTCGCGCTGGAATGTGACGGTGATGAGTTTCACGGGCCTGACCGCTGGGCCGCGGACATGAATCGACAGCGAGTGCTGGAGCGTGCGGGCTGGACATTCTGGCGCTGTTTTGCTTCTACATGGTCGCTGCGTAAGGATGAAGTGCTTGAGGAGCTTCTCGTGCGTCTGCACAACATGGGCATCGAGCCCCTCGGCGCGCTGGAGAAAATTCCCTCTCTGGTGGAGGCGCGCACCTGGACCCCAGCAGGTTCGCACCGGGATGCTCAAGGCGGAGGTGACGCGCTCGCCGACGCCATCGCAGCGGCGAATAGGGCAAACGAGTCCGTCTCGGGAGATGCCACGATATGAGCATCGTGCGCAGCGCGGCTACGCTGCGCAATCTTCGCGAGCAGCCCATGTGGAAATTGCTCGCAGCCGACCGTGCGCCCGTCATTGCGGCACTGTTGGACAACTTGTTGCTTCGGGAGGAGAAGGTGCTCTTCGCGTCCACCCTGGAAGACCGACTGACTCGGGATACCGAGGCGCGGTGTGCGCAAGGCTATGGCCTCCCATATACGCCGGCTACGGCAGTGGTCACTGGAGAGTTGGGCGCCAAATGAGTTCCAAGCTCCCCCGCACGACTACGGCCATCTTCGAGAAGGGTTTCAAGGAACCGTTCTTGCGTTCGTCGGAGCGCCCGTTCGTAAAGCTGCTGAACTGGTACACAGGCTTTGGAAAGACGTACACGGCCGCTGCGTTCAGCATCGACCTGTTCATCAAATGCGACGTCATCCCGGTCTTCATTGCACCGTTGCAGTCACTTGTCGCAGGGTTCAGTGAAGAAGTCGTCCAGCATCAGAAGTCACGGGAGTACGCAGACGAAATCGAGGCGGCAGTGCGGGCGCGAGGTGCGCATGTCCCTGTGCATAGGCTGTACTCAATCGAATACCACCTGAACGACCGGAGTTTCTTCAAGGCTTGTTTGGACTTCGCCGCTTGGCTCGAGCACCATCGTGAGGTGAGTACGCGCATGGAGGTATCTGCTAAGCATGCCCAGACTGACAAGGGTATGAAAGCTCGACTGAACGAGCTTCGTCAAAAGGCAGCCTTCTGCGAGCAGTCGTCCTTCCTGGGAATGGCTCCATCTGACGATACGTACGAAGACTCGCGCATTGCATACGTCAAGGCCGCACAGCGTGCAAGAAGCTTGGCGGATAGCTTGGTCTGGAAGCTGATTCAGCTGGACGTTGAGACCCGCTCGCAGAAGCGAGACGACGACCGCTTGATGGGCGTCAAAGAAATCGGTGAACTGGTTCGGCGACTACACCCCTTGCAGGCTTTCCTAGACAACCCAGGCATCATCGTCAGCACGGCGTCCAAGGCGCAGGTTGGGCACAAGGTGTATGGCGCCGATGGAAAAGGCGGCTTCAAAGCGCACAAGTTCGATAACCTGCCGTTATTTCTCGAGGAGCTCAATCGAGACGACAGTGCATTCGGTCGCATGGTGTCGCGCCGCCCGGATTCCGCTCGCGTTATCACTTTCGTCGATGAGGAGGAGGATTCCTATTGGTACCTTTTTGACCAGCGCAAGTCGGTGGTCAACTCTGGGGGCCGAAACGACCTCAATCTGGTCATCACCGAGTTCTTTCAGTACTTTGACCTCAAATGGCCCATGGCCTTCGAGGAGCTCCGCAGGGATGGTCCTCGGCTCGAGCTGGCTACCAAGGTCTATGAGCACCTTGAGAGTTTTGCCAAAGTCGGTCAGGCTGTGGAGGACGATTTCGTCATCGAAGCAGGCCGGACTGGAGCGAAGTACATCACAGACTCCCGGCGCGTGGAAATTGTGCGGACCCACTTGAGGGCGAGATTCGCATCCACAGCGAATCGTTTCAACGACGACGAACTCCTCATAGTCCTCAACCAGTTGCACGACCGAAATGACGTGCACGCCGACTTCAAACGATTCCGGCAGAAGGCGCGCGTACTTCAACGCATCCGTGACTACATCCTGGACATCAAGCCGCCGGAATACACGACTTACGAGACCTTCCGCGATTTGTACGACCTGGTCGCGAACAAGAAGTACTTCACCATGAGCCGGTCAACTTATGGAGAGGTGCTCGACCAGCCGGGACAGACCTTCTTCACTGAGTCCGCGAGCGTCATGGACACAGAGTTCCTCCGGCAGGTTCAGTTGAAGAAAGACACCGCGCATCAGACCATTCGACTGCAATACCACGATGGAGAAATCCCGCCGGGCGCCTACACGCTGTTGGACTACCTGAAACTGGTTGTCTTCATGGCAAAGGTTTTGGCGCAAACCACGGGTGAGGACGTCATCGAGATGTCGAAGTCCGACCAGGAACGCTACCCAAGCCTGGACCGTTTTCGCCAGGACGTGCGAAGGCTCTTCGAAAGCAAAGCGGCCAGTGAGGGCCTCGCCACCGAGTCCAATGACAAGGAGTTGCTGACCGACTCCTTCCTCTTTCAGGACACCAAGAGCGTGGTGACGCTGGAGGAGAGCCGTGTCCAGGCGGAGGAATACAACATGACTGCCGACGTCAGTCTCACATTGACCATCACATCGCTGCGAGCCACACCTGAAGAAGACATTGTCCGGGCGCTGGGCCGCACCAACGGCGTCTATTTGATGAGTGCGACCGGGGGCCTGGATTCCGCATCATCGGGCGCGTTTAACACCAAGCATCTGCGCCGATGCATTGAGGCGCGCGGTGGTCATTTCTCCGAGATGGGCGACGACGAACTCGAGGTGGTCGGGGCCCGAGCGGAGGAAATGCTTGGCAAGCGCGAACGGAAAGTCGTCATCCTCGACGACGGCGACCCAGCTCCGACATTCGGAGTTTCCACTGCATACAAGGGACTTCTTCAGATGTTCGAGAGTGCTCGTCCGAAGAAGGAAGAGCCGGGCTACGCGCAGATGAACAGGCACAAGCGCAATGAACTTGCTGGGTTGGTGGCGAGCCTTGACCGGCTCCTATTCAGCAGCGTTCGTTCAGGATTGGTCCTGTGTCAGACAACCATGCACGCCAGGAAGTGCCTCATGCGTTTGGCCAACATGAATACTGGGCTCGTTCGCCAAATGGATGCGACTGGCGACCACTTCGTTGTCCGACCGCAAGCGATTCCAACGTACAGGGAGTACGGGGCTCAAGAAGAAGTGACGGTCATCCTGTATTCCGCTGGTCGGTTCCGGAACAAGGACCGCTCGAAGACGGGCGCACTTCAGGAGAACGACGACCAGGGGCAGTTCAACAAAGAGCTGGAAGATGCCCTCGACATCAGCCGCAAGAAGGTCCTCCTGTGGTCCGCCTATGCCTCCGCGTCGCGGGGCATCAACTTCCTCACCAAGCAGAATGGGAAAGAGCGCGACTTCGAGTTGTTCTGCCTGCTGAATGACCCGTACTACACGCGGCACACGCGCCCCGGTACCAGCGGCTTCTCCATGGAGATGTTCCAGAGCTTCGCGCAGGTTCTTCGGGACGAGAACGAGAACTGGGCTGCGATGTCGAAGGGAGACTTGCTCTTTGAGTACTCCCGCAACCGCTGGCGACGCTTGCGAAAGGAGCACGTCATCGACATCACCCGAACAGTATTTCAAGCGCTGGGGCGCGGAGAGCGCCGCCCGGACGCGGAGATGCCTTGCCAGCACCTGTACGTGAGTTCTGAGGCCGCGCGCATGGTCCACCTGGGGCTGCGTCACGCCCCGGAACTGCGCAGGCGGGCTTCTCCTGCTCAGCGTGCCGTGTTGGCGCAGCTGGGACAGCACAACATGGACACCTCCATATTTCCGTCGGAAGCAGAGAGGGCGGCCCATCAATTGGACAGTCTCAAGAAGGCTGTCGCCTTTCGTCGATTCACGAGTGAGACTCCGAGGCGATTCCGCTCCGACTCGGCGGCTCGCAACATGTGGGACAGGTTGTTCGACTCCACGATGTTCAGCGACCCGCTGAAGTACTTGCAGAAGCTGAGGGAGGCTGGCGTCCCTATCGAGTACCTCAACGGCTGCTTCCTCGAAGTGCCTGCAAAGGCAGAAGCCTATTCCCTGCAGATGGCGATGGCGGGCCTGTCGGAGACGGTGGTTACCGACGCGGAAGACGGGACGGACGCCTACAACTGGATTGGCATGGTCGCTCCGGAAGGACTGGTCTCCCACCTCTCTTCGAGAACGCAGGGGCACCTCAAGGAGTGGCGAGGTTTCAAGCTGGCGGACAAGTCCAAGCGCCTTATTCCACAGCCATGGTTTGTGACTGAAGTCATGAAGGGCTACATTGCCGAACTCGAATTCGAGATGTATGTCGGCGCGCAGTTCAACATCTGGCCCAAGACTTTGGCCCTGGGTGACGGCGCAGTCGAGTATCTTCATGTTGCGGAGCATCCGCTGTACGCTGAGCTGTACCAACTGTTCGACTACTACCTCGTGCCAGAGCCGAATGTGCTTGTCGCGGTTGACCTCAAGAACTGGGCTCGGAGCACCGACAGTCTGAAGAAGACGCAACTCCAAGAGGAGGCGCAGATGAAACATGACCGCCTGCGAGCGCTCATGCCCGACACGACGGTGCACGCCCTCTACGTCAATCTGTATGGCGCGCACAAATTCTCCGTGGCCAAGCCGGTCACCGGCACCATCAGGTTCATGTCTCTGTTCGTGCCCAATACTGGAACAGCCATGTGGATGCCGAACGCCAATCTGAGCGACGCGGTGCTGGGGAAGTGATGCCGATTCGCACACTTGACCCCAAGACGACGGCAATCGCCCGCCTCAACTCCTTGCGGTTTCCCTTGTCGGTTGCCGACACCGCGCGCCAGCTGGCCAAGTGGCAGGCAGGCACGGGGAGCCTCCTAGTGCCGATAGCGGTGCCACTACCAAAAGCATCTGAAGATAAGCCGGTCAAAGGTGTCAGTTTCTTCCGGGAACGTGCCAAGCAGGTGCGCACACAGATTGCCAAGGAGCTTGGCCTCGACGCTTCAGCAACCACCAAGCTGTCCTTCACGATGACGAGCAAGGATGCTTGGTACCTTGGCCCTCGGCCGAAACTTGACCTTCAGTCCATGCTGGATGCGGTCGCCAGTACGCCAGCCAAGTTCATCGAACTGATGCTGCTCAAGGAGCTCATCGAGGCGGCATCCATTGGTGCTGATGACACGTTCGTGGGTGGCGGCTTTGGTCCTGGCGTGTACCTTGGAAGCACGAGTCAGGCATCCAAAAAATACCTCCACTTAGCCGAGGCCGGATTTACGGTCAACACCAAACACGGTCTCTTGCTCTGTGACGTGACGGCGAAGCGATTCGCACGCAAGACAACAGCTGCTGCGGAAGATGCGGCGACAACGCGACTCGCCAACGCGGGTGAAAGTTATCTGGTGGGTGTCACGCGCATCGTGCCTGACGACTTTTTCGAGCAAGATGCCAGAAAGTCGCCGATGGAGGGGCTGAGCTTAGACAGAGACAAGGTGCGTCGCACCCGGTTCTACTATTTAAACCTCCTCACAGAGTTCGCTATTCGGCTTTTCACCAAGGCGGATGTTCCTTTCATACGCGAGACCTTTGTCGCATCGCACTGCGTCGATGAGGCGTACATCCCGCTGGAGCCTTTGGCTCAACTTCTGCGCCCGCTGTTGGTAGTCAACACGACGCAGGACAAACTGGACCATGACGCACTGACACCGCTCGTGCGGTTCTCTGAGTATTTGCCTGGCTACCACGTGGCCGGTAACAAGAAGGCGCATTTTTGCGCTCCCGATGTCGAGGGAGTCGAAGCCAACTCGACGGCGCTCGACCCCGCGTTCAACTACCTCTACCTGAATGGCGAGGGGGACGAGGACATGGGGACCGTCCGACTTTCTAAGAACTCTTCTGCCCTCGAGTTCCAGCCAGTCAAGGCCCAGGTGGCCTACGCCGCGCTCGCCCGCGGCGAGGGCATCGCCGACCCCTACACCGAGATGAAGTTCCGGCATCTGCTCGCGCAGGACACCGCTCGCATTGCCATGCAGGGCTTGGACTACGGCCCAAAGGCCCTTGCTGGGCTTCGCCCCGGCAAGGCAGATGACACTGGGCAACGGCAGCTACAAGAAGCGCTCAAGCGCTGCTTGGTGGAGCTTTCGCTCAAGGAGGTGCTTCTTGGAAAGAAGGCTTTGAAGGTGCCTGCGATGCCACCTGGTGCGCCAACAGACCTGACGTTGCTCGCTAGCCGCCGCATTCGAATGACAGGCCGCCAATCACCAGAGCAGATGGTTGCAGCGGTGGATGTTCGGGTTGATGGGGACTCGGTCTCTGTCACCCGCGTCCGGCGCACACCCTGGGGCAATTCCGGTGCGTTGCTGGACCTGGTTTTCGAGTTCCCTTTCCTCCAGGAGAATGGAAAAGAGTGGGTTCGCGACGGCCAGTTCTGGGTCGTCGACCGCAAGTCAGGGGAGCGACTCACGGTGTGGGCTGGAGGCTTCGTACCCAAAATTATCCTGAACGATTCCTATGAAGGTATTGAGCACGCAATAGCCACTCAAGACGAGTATCAGTCTGTCCAAAAGGATGACGGTAAGAAGGGGCGGTTCCTCTCGAAGAGCCGCGATTTCAACCTGTTGCCGTACTACATCTCCATGTTTTTACCGGAGCACGCGAAGCACGGTGAAAGAGTTGGGTTGAGGATGCCGGTGCAGGACTGCGGTGTTTTCGTGCGACTGTTTGTTCCGCCGGAGGGGGGCATCAGTGGCGCTGGAGATGCGTTGTCTGGCATGCGGGACTTGATGCACTACGGGGCTGATGGCTCGCAGGGAACGGCGGGGATGTTGGACTTGCCTTTGGTGCAGCTTTACCTGCACACAATGACCAACGGAATGCTTGTAGGTGGAGACAACTCGAAAATGAGCGTGCTGGAGAAGCTGGCTCGGCTGTCTCTTGAAAACTAGCGTGTATTCGGGAATCGGCTCCACACGAAAACTGGAACGAGACCTTTCGGGATTTCAGCGCTGCGTCTGTTGGGAGATGTGCAGTCGCTGTTCTCGTGAGAGATTTAGGTATTCGAACCATGTACACACGGGTGGCCTAGCGGAGGTTAAAAGTGTCTGAAAACAACCCAGAAGACCGCCCATCTCGGCTGGCGAAGTTGGCGCCGCACATCAAGCCCACCCTTGGCAGTGACGCGCGAGTACGTCAAGATGCACTTTTCAAAAGACTCTGGAAAGACCCAGAGCACCGCAAGAGCGTCAAAGCCATGCACGAGAAAGCCATGGCGACCATTCAGGCGCAATTGCGTTCGGGCGCTGGCTATGAAGCGGACAAGGTGTTGCGGCACTTCCTGCAGGAGTACAACAACCGCTGGATGACGCAGGGAACGATGTCGTTCCCCTCGAGTTTTGAAGTGGGCGAGGCGTTCTTCGCGACCAGGCGCGAGTTCGCGGGGCTCTGCCTGCTTCCGGAGCGCGACTACCTGGTCAGCTTCACAGACTTCCTGGACTTTGCGACCGCTGCTGACGCACCTGCCACCGCCGTAGAGAAGGCATACGCGTTGGAAGACCGCGTCATCTACAACGTCACCTCTTTGGACAAGGCTGATGCCCTGCTCCTTGAGACAGACACAACCAGCAGCTTTGGTTTCGTATCGGCGAGCGTGGTTCGCCGTGGCGACGAGCTTTCTATGCTGCTGGTACTTGGCGAGCAGGCCCCGCCGGAGAACGCTCAAAAGCTTGTCGACGACGTCGGTACTGTCAACTTCAACCCTAATAAGCAGTTCCTCAAGACTGTAGACCTAGCCGACAACAAGCCGATGTACCTGCCGGATACGGCACTGCTGAGGACGTTAGCGCTAGTGCGCTTTAACTTGAAGGAGCGGCGCGTCGAGTCGCGCCAGCTGATGCGCGAGCTGACGAACTCTTTCATGGTGACGACCGACAGCGAGCGGATGTTCCCATCGCGTCCGGGCGAACCTCACACGGGTGCTGCTGGCGCTGCGGAAGAGCTGGACGCGGTGGCTTCTGTTTGGGAGGTTGCCAAGACGCTGATATTGCTGCCTTCATACTTGCTCGCCCGGGTTGAGGTGATGAGGACTGAGGAAAAGCGCACTCAGCTCGGAGCTGAGATGACGTCCTCGCTCAAGGCCAAGCGCGCTGTGGAGCAGGCCAGTGCAGAGTCGCGCGTGCTGCTGCGCCGCATCTCCGCCATCCGCGTCGTGCGGCAGCAGCCGATAACCCTCGAGGGGCGTAGCTACCAAGCGCCGTCGTTCCAGGTGCCAGTGGATGGCTATTGGCGTCAGTTCACGGACGCTACGAAGGAGGGACACGATGAAAGCGGTAACCCCATCGTCGGCCGAACTTGGGTTCGTGCGCACCTACGGCACAAGGACAAACAAGCTCCGCTCGAGCCCAAGATTGTCTACATCAAAGCTTCTCTGAGCCTTGCACGGCAGCGCCTCGAGCACTTCCGCCTGAAAGCTGCGCCGACCGCGACGTGTTCTAGCCGGCGGGATGCGAGCAGTGTTCCGCCGGCCGCACCAGCAATCGCGACTGCAATGGAATCGAGCGGCGCAGACGGAACCGACGCATTAGCTCAAGCCGAGGCCGGAGCTTTCCTCTACGTCATGCGCTGCCCTGCACACGGACGCGACATCTTCAAGGTGGGTTTCACTGACCGCGACCCTGAAGTGCGAGCGCGAGAGCTTTCCGGTGCGACTGCATCGCCGACGCACTTCCTTGTGGTCCAGGCCTGGGCAGTCTCAAAGGGGCTGAAGGCCGAGCGAGCCGCCCACCAGGCTTTGGAGGTCTACAGGCTTGCAAGCAACCGCGAGTTCTTCCAAGTGCCGTACGCCCGGCTGCGTGAAACGATTGAGAGCGCCATCTCTGACTGGGCGCTCTAATAGGCCAACCGGCCTGAACAGGTCTCCCCGACGTACGCGCTTCGACTCGAGCACTGGGCCAAGGAGCACGACCTCGACGTGACGATTTCGTAGATGCGGTTCGGAAACATCGACCACGAGCTGGTGCAACCGGTCGAAGACGGCTTGTGGTCCGTTCTACAGCCGGCTTTCGGCCGTCAAGGCGACAAGTAGTTCCGCTCGGACTCTCCGAAGAGGCCCCCGACTGGATGGAGAAGATGGCGCGAGGTCACTATCAAACGCCAGGCCGCAACGCGGCCGAAACCAGGTCCGCTAGGTGCTCCAATCCACCGTTTTCCAGTCGAAGAATTCGTCACGAAGGTCGTCCTCTATAGCCAGCTGGCGCCGCCTTGAGCTCCTTGGCTGCTTTTGCTGGATTGGTCGACTTGAAGGGGGCCGGGTCAATCTCGAACATGCTTACAGCTACTTGATTGTTTCCGTGGACATGAGCAATCAAACGCTCGTGCTTGGGAAGCGGCGCCTGAGCCGTGGACCCACCAAACTCGCCCGAGTTGGCCAACACCACCGGTTGATACATGTGAAAGTGAAGCGCGGCCACCATGTTGTCAAAGGTCTGAACATCCTGATTGAGGGCCGCCACAAGAAAGATGTCCGACCTGTCCCGAAGGTCGGCTACCAAGTCAAGGTCTGTCGCGTCGTAGCAGATGGCCGCAGCAATACGCGTTCTTGTTTTCGAGCCTACCGGGAGTTCGACCAGCGTCAGGTGAGGTCGATAGCCCTTGACGCCCATGGTTCGCTCAAGCTTCATCGGATGCAGCTTGCCTTGCCAAACGTACTGAATGCTGCGCCCGTGACTTGGCGATTCGGAGCGAATGAGCCATAGCCCCTGATTTATCGGGGCACTCAGCTTGGCGGATTGCTGGAATGTCAGGCCCGCGAAGATATTTGCTCTAAGTTTGTCAGACAACCGGCGTAGCAGGTCGACATGCTCTGGGTGCACTGCCAGCTCAGGGAACAAGATGACATCTACTACCGGTCCATCGTGGTCTTCTTCCACCAATTTTGGCGGTGTGGCTGAGGCCCAGGTGCGGAGTTGCTGAAATGTCATTCGGCAAACCTCGGCCAAATGCCGTCGGTGTTCTGCAAGTACACCAGGGGTCCAGTGGGTGGGGTCCCTGACATCAAACTCGTCCCTGCGGGGGCGCATTGGCTGAACGATTGCGATACGCAGTGGCCTGTCTTGGAGCGGCGAATAGTCGTCTGCGGTCGGCACAACATACATGGGCGTCTTGCTTCTGGGACCAAACAAGGCTCGTTGCTCGGAAATCCGAGCCTCAAACAGTGCGAGAAGTTCGTCAGCTGTCCGGGCCATGCCGGCTGCAGCGACATGATTTGCACGAAACTCGACCCCTGGCCACCGCAACAACGTGGAAAGCAAACCAGATAGCCATGGGGATATTGGCCCTGGCTCGTCCAACAGCCCGCGCCCGGAATTCAGCATCCCGAATCGTCGCTTGAACCAACTGCTCCGAAGACCTGTGTAGTGACTAACTTCTTCGGTCACCAAGTAGCGCCGGCTCGTGAAGTCAAATTCACCGGTAAGTGCAGCTCGAAGAATACGTCCCAAACCGTAGAGCCACGCCCCGTCTTCGCTCACCCATGGTGGGTTGTCGTAGAGGGGGCTTGCAGCGTCGCTTTGCGTCACGGGTAGCAAGGTCAAAAAGCCCTTTGTATCGGGCAAGGCATGAACAAGAGCCCAGTCGTCGCATACGAGTGTGATGTCCGTTGCGCTCAAGCCTGTACGCAGGTGCCCTTCGATGCCATCCACGCTCAGGAGAGCCTTGGCAAGCATCAGAATCCCGTTTTCTTGACCGAATACGTTGTCCGTCTCCATCATGATGTGTAGGAGGGGGCGGACGCTCCTGCTAATCCCACCAGCGTGGCGGGAGGGCGTTCGTCTATTGGTCTCAATCAGTGCTGGTGGCACATGCTTGCGCCAGCGCGTAGCTCTGCTGCCTCTTCCATTTAGGGCGGCCATCATGAGGTCTGGCCGGTGAAGGGAGACTGTGGTTACTACTTCAGCTTGCAATGCGTCATCGGTAGTCAGTCGTAGACCTTCCGCCAACCAGACGCCAAAACGGCGGGGATTGGGATGTAACTGTTGGGCGACAAGCGCCAATGGAAGTACTGCCTTCAGTGTTTCGGAATTCGCGGGCTTGAACATCATCGCGCTACGAAGCGCCTTGTATGGTTGCATCAACGCCGGGCTCATTCCTTCTGCCGTTGCAAGTGAGACATCACCGATGGAGGCAAGGTACAGGTGCGCCTGTTGGAGCAGATACCAGGGTGATTCAGCACGCTCAGCCAGAACGCGCCGCGCCAAAGTGCCCAAATCCTCCCGGTAGCCAGCAATATCTACTGACTCTGGGTAATCTTCGTCACCGCGAAAGCCCGTCTCCACGGCACCTGCACGCAGGAGGTCTGCGAGAACGTATTCTGCGACCCGAACTTGGCGAATCTGAGTGACTTCAAGACCGACCTGGGAGTGAAATAGTTTGACCCCCAGCGCTTCGGCCACTGGCGACAACAACTTGGGATGCGGAAACAGGTCAAGTCCGCAGCGCAGTAGTAACGCCAGCGACGGGTTTTCCGCCCAGCACTTGATGAGTTTTCGTGCAATGGACTCAAACTCATGGGCCAGGGCCATGCCGTTGGTGACACGTTCGCTAAGCGAACTTCCAATATCCACTGGCCCCTTCGCATCCGTCATCGCCAGCCGTTGGCGCATTAGCTGAGCCAAACGTGTTGCCACGAAGCGCTTGACCGTATCGTCGCGTACGTCAGCGCTGGGGACTGCAACAGTTGCAAGACTAAGGCGCGATGGCTTGGGCTCTTCAGCATCCTCGACTTGGTCCGACATCCACAGGAGGCCGTCGAGTCCACCAGCAGCTTGAGCCAGAGACTCAAGGTCAAATGTCCCGCTGAGCTCCGAGTTGAGCACATCCATCAGGGCCGACACGTTGCTTTGGGCTGAAATTGACCGATATGGCGTTATTGCACTCTTGTCGGGGGACAATTCGAGAACCTTTTGCGCGTTCAGCACTTGGCAGTGAGCCAGGAGCTCCTTGGCGACGAATGCCTCCACAAGTTTCAGGATTGCATCCTGTCCCTGACCGCCGGTGCCACTCGGAGCTTCGATGACGAGGCGCAGGTCGTCCACATACCGGCAGTAATCGAGCAACTTGACATCGTCACCCATGCTGGCCGTTTGAATTGCTGCCTGATGAAGCGCGCGGTCAAGTCTTAGGAGATACGCATTTGCGAGGAAACCGGAGGCTACTAGGCCCTGAGGCAGACCCAACTCGAGACCTTTTTGACCCTTCCCAAAAATCAGCTCGGCTTGGCTGTGGTCCTCCTCCCGCCACTGCCAAGCAAAAATGCGCTCGGCTCGTTGCCAGAACGCCTCATCCGACGCCGACTTGTCGGGAAGCCCACTGGCTTGCCGGTGGGCCGCCTCAATCAGTTGTAGTTCCCGCAAAAGTGCCGACGTGTCGACCCTGTCGAAGAATGACTTGATATCGAGTGAAACCACGAACAGTTCGCGCCTCGGGGGCAACTGTGCCAGCTGCTCGGCGCACACTCGGCGAGGCCTCGCCAAGAACGCACGATAGTCTTGGAAGTACTGTCGGTAAGTTCGACTGTTGCCCCACGAAAACTGAGAACGGGATAGGCCATTGGGTTTCTCGACCCAAGTGCAATGAAGGCGATTGCCGTAGCTCACGACACCCCTCGCGCGCATTGCAAGGACATCCTGCCCAGACGTGTCTCCTTGCGCCGTCTCAACGGCATCTGCCAAACACATCATCACCGCCGTGGCGAGTGTTTGGTCTCGGAGAGAAATGTGGGCTAGGGGACGCAGCTTCTGAGTATCGGCGCCTTGCTCACCTACTTTTGACTTGGGAACCCAGTCGTCGAATGTGGGCTCCGAACCAAGGTTGTCGATACGCAGGGCTAGGAGCTCTTCCAGCGATTGGGCAACAGGGGGAGGCTTGAACTCCCATTTGGCGTTCTTGGGCGCGGGAACCAAGTGCAGCTGGTGGGGGAGAAAGGCTTCTTGTGCGATGTCCGCGCCCCAGCGCTTAAGTTGGTGCTCCAAGTCGACGGTGGATACATCCAGCTCCAGCACGTCGGCGTACCAATTGTGGCGACGAATGAATGCGTGAGACTTCTTCCAAGCTTGGGAAAGCACCACAACGTCTGCGAGGCTGTTTCCTTGCGGAACCAGCGCTGAGTATTCTTCTTTGACAACTGACACTGGCTGCCTCCCTTTAGATTTTTCTCTTCTTGGTTTTTAGCTTTTCGACGCCGTAGCGTGAATCTTCCTGGACTCGCCAATTTCCCCCGCACGCATGCAATTCAGGGTGGATTGTCAGTGCAAGTAGTCAGTGAACCGGCGTCGCGTCGGGCCATGCTATCGAAAAAAGAGGCCCACAAGTTTCTCAACTTATGGGCCTCGATTTCTCAGCTTATAGCGCTACCTACACCCAGGTCAGACGTCGATGTTGCCCGCGCGCAGCGCGTTGGTCTCGATGAAGTCGCGGCGCGGCTCCACCTCGTCGCCCATCAGCATGGTGAACACGCGATCGGCTTCGATCGCGTCGTCGATCTGCACGCGCAGCAGGCGGCGCACGTTCGGGTCCATGGTGGTTTCCCACAGTTGCTCGGGGTTCATCTCGCCCAGGCCTTTGTAGCGCTGGCGGCTGGTGGTGCGCTCGGCCTCGCTGATGAGCCAGCGCATGGCCTGGCGGAAGTCGCCGACCTTCTCTTCCTTCTGCTTGTCGCCCTCGCCGCGCATCACCTTGGCGCCTTCGCCCAGCAGGCCGCGGAAGGTGTCGGCGGCGGTGGCCAGCGCGGCGTAGTCGGCGCCGTGCACGAAGTCCTGCGTGAGCACGCTGCTCTTGATGTTGCCGTGGTGGCGGCGGCTGATGCGCAGGATGGGTTTGTCGGTGCGCACGTCGAACTCGGCGGCCACTTCGGCGGGCACGCCGGTGGTGGCCAGTTCGCGCAGCTTGGCCTGCAGCGCGACCGCGCTGACCTCGGCCTGCTCCACGCTGTCGAGGTTGAGCGCCACGCCATCGGCGATCGCGCGCAGGGCCTCGGCGTCCATGAAGTTGGACAGGCGCGCGATCACGCTCTCGGCGATCTGGTGCTTGCGCGCCAGCTCACCCAGGGTGTCGCCGCTGAGCGTGGTCTGCGTGGCGCCGCCGGTGAACACGCTGGCGTCCTTCAAGGCGATGCGCAGCAGGAACCCGTCGAGCGCGGAAGCGTCCTTCAGGTACAGCTCTTCCTTGCCCGCCTTCACCTTGTAGAGCGGCGGCTGAGCGATGTAGATGTGGCCGCGCTCGACGAGCTCGGGCATCTGGCGGTAGAAGAACGTCAGCAGCAGGGTGCGGATGTGCGCGCCGTCCACGTCGGCGTCGGTCATGATGATGATGCGGTGGTAGCGCAGCTTGGCGACGTTGAAGTCGTCCACGCCCGCCGTGCCGCCCGCGCCCGTGGCCTTGCCGATGCCGGTGCCCAGCGCGGTGATGAGCGTGAGAATTTCGTTGCTGGTCAGCAGCTTCTCGTAGCGCGCCTTCTCCACGTTCAGGATCTTGCCGCGCAGCGGCAGGATCGCCTGGAACTTGCGGTCGCGGCCCTGCTTGGCCGAGCCGCCGGCGGAGTCGCCCTCCACGATGTAGATCTCGCACAGCGCCGGGTCTTTTTCCTGGCAGTCGGCGAGCTTGCCGGGCAGGCCCATGCCGTCGAGCACGCCCTTGCGGCGCGTCATTTCGCGGGCCTTGCGTGCGGCTTCACGGGCGCGCGCGGCTTCGACGATCTTGCCGCAGATGATCTTGGCGTCGTTCGGGCGTTCCTGCAGGTAGTCGGCCAGCAGGCGGCTCACGATGTCCTCGACCGGGCCGCGCACTTCGCTGGAGACCAGCTTGTCCTTGGTCTGGCTGGAGAACTTGGGCTCGGGCACCTTGACCGACAGCACGCAGCACAGGCCTTCGCGCATGTCATCGCCGGTGACTTCCACCTTGGCCTTCTTGGCCAGCTCGTGTTCTTCGATGTACTTGTTGATCACCCGCGTCATGGCCGCGCGCAGGCCGGTGAGGTGGGTGCCGCCGTCGCGCTGCGGGATGTTGTTGGTGAAGCACAGCACCTGCTCGTTGTAGCCGCTGTTCCACTGCATCGCGACTTCCACGCCGATGTTGGTGCCCTGGTCGCTCTGGCGGTCGCCCATGGCGTGGAACACGTTGGGGTGCAGGACGGTCTTGCCCTTGTTGATGAAGTCGACGAAGCCCTTGACGCCGCCGGCGCCGGAGAAGTCGTCTTCCTTGCCGCTGCGTTCGTCCTTCAGGCGGATGCGCACGCCGTTGTTGAGGAAGGAGAGTTCGCGCAGGCGCTTGGACAGGATCTCGTAGTGGAAGTCCGCGTTCTCGCGGAAGATCTCGTAGTCGGGCAGGAAGTGCACCTCGGTGCCGCGCTTCTCGGTGGCGCCGGTGATGCGCATGGGCGAGATCTCGACGCCGGTGGGCGTGGTCTCGATCACGCGGTTCTGCACGAAGCCGCGCGCGAACTCGAGCTGGTGCACATGGCCCTCGCGGCGCACGGTGAGGCGCAGCCATTGCGAGAGCGCGTTCACGCAGCTCACGCCCACGCCGTGCAGGCCGCCCGAGACCTTGTAGCTGTTCTGGTTGAACTTGCCGCCGGCGTGCAGCTCGGTCAGCGCGATCTCGGACGCCGAGCGCTTGGGCTCGTGCTTGTCGTCCATCTTCACGCCGGTGGGGATGCCGCGGCCGTTGTCTACCACGCTGATGGAGTTGTCGGTGTGGATGGTCACCACGATGTCGTCGCAGTGGCCGGCCAGGGCTTCGTCGATGGAGTTGTCGACCACCTCGAACACCAGGTGGTGCAGGCCGGTGCCGTCGGACGTGTCGCCGATGTACATGCCCGGGCGCTTGCGCACGGCTTCCAGGCCTTCCAGGATCTGGATCGAGCCTTCGCCATAGCCCTCGCTGGCGCCGGCCTGGTGGGCGTCGATGGTGGGCTGGAAATTGGAGCTTTCGGCTTGCGCCTCACCGGTGTTGACGGATTCGGCGGGCTTGTTGGCGTCGGACATGGTGGAATTTCTCGATCTCAGTAAACGCCAAACCCGCGGTGTTCGCGGGTTTGGAATGCGGGAGCAACCAGGGGGTTGGACCTCAGATGCGCATCGGCATGACAACGTATTTGAAGGCGTTGTCGTCGGGGTTGGTGACCAGCGCGGAGCTGTTGCCGTCGGACAGTTCGATGCGGACCATCTCCTGCGACATGTTCTGCAGCGCGTCGATCAGGTAGGTCACGTTGAAGCCGATCTCGATGGTGTCGCCACCGTAGTCGATGTCGAGTTCGTCCACGGCCTCTTCCTGTTCGGCGTTGCTCGAGGCCACGCGCAGCACGCCGGGTTCGACATTCAGGCGCACGCCCTTGAACTTCTCGCTGGTCATGATGGCGGTGCGCTGCAGGCTGGCCAGCAGGGGCGCGCGGCCCAGGGTGACGATGTTCTTGTGGTTCTTCGGGATCACGCGGTTGTAGTCGGGGAACTTGCCCTCGACCAGCTTGGTGACGAACTCCATGCCGTCGAAGCTGAACTTGGCCTGGTTGGCCGCGAACTGCATTTCGATCGCACCTTCCTTGTCGGACAGCAGGCGCTGCAGTTCGAGCACGGTCTTGCGCGGCAGGATGACTTCCTGCTTGGGCACTTCCACGTCCAGCGTGCTGGAGGCGAAGGCCAGGCGGTGGCCGTCGGTAGCGACCAGGCTGAGCTGCTTGCCTTCGGCCACGAACAGGATGCCGTTGAGGTAGTAGCGGATGTCGTGCACCGCCATCGCGAACGAGACCTGGCTCAGCAGGCTCTTGAGCGTCTTTTGCGGCACCGAGAACACGGGGCCGAAGCTGGCCGATTCCTGCACCAGCGGGAAATCTTCGGCGGGCATGCTCTGCAGCGTGAAGCGGCTCTTGCCGCCCTTGAGGATCAGCTTGCCGGCGTTGGACTCCAGGCTCACGGTCTGGTCGCCCGGCATGGTGCGCAGGATGTCGATCAGCTTGCGCGCGCCCAGCGTGGTGGCGAAGTTGCCGCTGTCGCCGTCGAGTTCGGCGGTGGTGCGGATCTGGATTTCCAGGTCGCTGGTGGTCAATTGCACCTGCGAGCCGGTCTTGCGAAGCAGGACGTTGGCCAGGATCGGCAGGGTGTGGCGGCGTTCCACGATGCCCGCGACCGATTGCAGCGCGGCCAAAACCTTGTCCTGGGTCGATTTCAAAACGATCATGTCAGACTCTTTCTTCTCTGGTTGCTTGTCGGCCGGTTCCTGCCTCCCGGTTGGCCCTTTTCATTGTTTGGGCCAAATCCTCGCTATTTTCGCCTTTTTGTGAGCGGCTTCCGCAAAACGGCCCCCGTGCCTTCCCGCTCATCCCTTGAGCGTCTGTTCCAGCACGTGCAGCTGCTGGTTCAGTTCGGTGTTCTGCTGGCGTTCGGCCGCGATCTTGCGCACCGCGTGCAGCACGGTCGTGTGGTCGCGCCCGCCGAACAGCTCGCCGATCTCGGGCAGGCTCTTCTGGGTCAGTTCCTTGGCGATGAACATGGCGATCTGGCGCGGCCGCGCAATGCTGGCTGGGCGCTTCTTGCTGTACATGTCGGCGACCTTGATCTTGTAGAAATCGGCCACCGTCTTCTGGATGTTCTCCACGCTGATCTGCCGGTTCTGGATCGACAGCAGGTCCTTGAGCGCGTCGCGCGCGAGCTGGATCGAGATTTCCTTCTGGTTGAAGCGCGAATAGGCCAGGATCTTGCGCAGCGCGCCTTCGAGTTCGCGCACGTTGGAGCGCACGTTCTTGGCCACGAAGAAAGCCACTTCCTCAGGCATGACGGCGTTCTCCACCGCCGCCTTGTTGATCAGGATGGCCACGCGCATCTCCAGCTCGGGTGGCTCGATGGCCACCGTGAGGCCCGAGTCGAAGCGCGAGACCAGCCGCTCGTGGATGTCGGCCAGGCCCTTGGGGTAGGTGTCGCTGGTCAGCACGATGTGGCTCTTCTTGGCCAGCAGCGCCTCGAAGGCGTTGAAGAACTCCTCCTGGGTGCGCTCCTTGTTGGCGAAGAACTGCACATCGTCGATCAGCAGCAGATCGAGCGAGTGGTAGCGCTCCTTGAACTCATCGAAAGTCTTGCGCTGATAGGACTTGACCACATCGGAGACGAACTGCTCGGCGTGGATGTACAGAACTTTGGCCTGTGGACGGTCGGCCAGCAGGTGGTTGCCGATGGCATGCACCAGGTGGGTCTTGCCCAGGCCGACGCCGCCGTAGATGAACAGCGGGTTGTACAGCTGGCCCAGGCTGCCGGCCACGTGCATGGCCGCGGCGCGCGCCATGCGGTTGGCCGACCCCTCGACCAGGGTGGAAAACGCAAGGGCCGGGTTCAGCCGGGTCTTGGGGCCGCTGGGCGCGGCAACCTCGGCCGGCGCCAGATCCGGCAGTTCGGACAGCACCTGGTCTTGCACCGTGCGTGGCATTGGTGAAGTGCGGCTGGGCGTTTCACGCGGAGCGAGCACCAACTCCAATGTTACCGGAATCCCTTGGAGGGTCTCCAGCAGGGCTGAAATGCGGGACGCGTACTGGGCCCGGATCCAGTCCATCTTGAACCGGTTGGCCACGGCCACGACCACCTTGGAACCGTCGGGCGCGACGGTCGCGGTCAGGGGCCGGATCCAGGTGTTGAACTGTTGCTCGGGGATCTCTTGCGCGAGCCGGTCCAGGCAGGTGGACCAGAGCGAGAGGGCGTCCGGCCGGGGAGCGGTCAGGGACGCGTCAGGGGGAATGCCCTCGATCATGCTGGGAGCGGTGAAGCCGTTGTGGTTGTGGACAAATGTCTCTGGGCAATCCGACGATTGTAGTGCGCGCCGCGACTTATCCACAAGGCAGGGAAATCACCGTTGGCAGGGGGTGGGCAGCCGGTGGCCAAGCCCGGCCGCTTGAAGTGATGCGGCGGCTCCCACCGCCAAGTGCTTGCCGGACATCGGGTTTATTTGCGATAATTGCGGGTTTCCCCGATTTCTACAGAGCACCATGAAACGCACTTACCAGCCCTCCAAGATCCGCCGCGCCCGCACCCACGGCTTCCTCGTCCGCATGAAAACCCGCGGGGGCCGTGCCGTGATCAACGCCCGCCGCGCCAAGGGCCGCAAGCGCCTGGCCGTCTGAGGCTGCGCGTGCTCTGCCGGCGCCGACTCGCCCGGCTCCCTCACCGTGTGACCCGGACGGTTCAGCGGTGACCCAGCGGCTGCGGTCCCGGCAACAGTTCCAGGCCGTCATGGCGGGCGCCCCCGTGGCCAAGACCCCCCACTTTGCCCTGCACCGCGCCGCGCTTTCCAGCGCGCACGAGGGCAGGGCCTTGTTTCCCGTGGCCGACGCCTGGGTGGGGGTGCTGCTGCCCAAACGCTGGGCCAAGCGCGCCGTCACGCGCAATGCGATCCGCCGCCAGATCTACGAAGTCGCCCGCCACCGGGCCGCGAGCCTGCCCCAGGCGGCGCTCGTGGTGCGCCTGCGCAGCGAGTTCAGCCGCCAGCAGTTCGTCAGCGCCACCTCCGACGCGCTCAAGCGCGCGGTGCGCGCCGAGCTGGAGCAGCTGCTCGCGCCGCCGCGTTCCGCGCCACGCGCGGCGCCGCCTGCGGAGATCCCACATGCTGTCTGACTGGCCACGTCAGGGCCTGCTGGGCCTGGTCAAGGGATACCGTCTGCTGCTCAGCCCGTGGCTCGGCAGCGGTTGTCGTTTCGAACCTTCCTGCTCGCTCTACGCCATCGGTGCGCTGGAGCGCCATGGTGCCCTGGGCGGCACCTACCTCACGCTGCGGCGCCTGGTCCGCTGCCACCCGTGGTGCGACGGTGGCCATGACCCGGTGCCCGCCTCCCTGCCCACGCTGTTCTCCAGCCTGATTTCACCTTCCTGCGAAAAGAAGAACCCGTCATGAATGACATCCGTCGGTCCATCCTGTGGGTGGTTTTTGGTCTGTCGATGGTCCTCATCTGGGACAAGTGGCAGATTCACAATGGCCACAAGCCCACCTTCTTCCCCGGCGCCGCGCCGGCCGTGACCGCGCCCGCCGCGTCCACCAGCCAGCCGGCCGGCAGCGGCAGCAACAATGCCGGCGTGCCGACGGCGGCGCAGAGCGGTGCGACGCCGGTTGGCGAAACCCCGGCCGCAGCGCCGGGCGCCGTGGCGCAGCGCCACGAAGTCACCACCGATCTGTTCAAGCTGGTGTTCAACAGCGAAGGTGGTTCGCTGATCGGCGCCGAGCTGCTCAAGCACGCCGAGGCCACCGGCCAGAGCAAGGACAAGACCGAGCGTCCGTTCACGCTGCTGGCGCAGGGTGGCGAGCACATCTACGTGGCCCAGACCGGCCTGATCGGTGGCAATTTCCCCACCCACAAGACGCCGATGGCGCTGGTGGGCAACCCCACCACCCTGGCCGACGGCCAGAACGAACTGCAGGTGCGCTTTGAATCGGCCGAGGTCGGTGGTGTGAAGCTGGTCAAGACCTACACCTTCACGCGCGGCCGCTACGACATCGGCGTGCAGCACGAGGTGCAGAACGTGGGCGGTCAGGCGGTCACGCCCCAGCTCTACCTGCAACTGGTGCGCGACGGCAGCAAGCTCAGCAGCGAAACCCCCTTCTACTCGACCTTCACCGGGCCGGCGGTCTACACCGCGGAGAAGAAGTACCAGAAGATCGAGTTCGCCAACATCGAGAAGAACAAGGCCGAGTTCGTCACGTCGTCGAGCGATGGCTATGTGGCGATGGTGCAGCATTACTTCGCCTCGGCCTGGCTGCTGGGTGATGGCGTCGCGCGCGAGAACTTCGCGCGCAAGATCGACAACAACCTGTTCGCTGTGGGCAGCATCACCGCGCTGACCACCATCGAACCGGGCCAGAGCCAGAGCCAGCAGTCGCGCCTGTTCCTGGGCCCCCAGGAAGAGAAAGTGCTCGAGACCATCGCCCCTGGCCTGGAACTCGTGAAGGACTACGGCTGGCTCACCATCCTGGCCAAGCCGCTGTACTGGCTGCTGGAGAAGATCCACGGCTACGTGGCGAACTGGGGCTGGTCCATCGTGCTGCTGGTGGTGCTGATCAAGGCCGCGTTCTACTGGCTCAACGCCAGCGCGTACCGCAGCATGGCCAAGATGAAGAAGATCAATCCCCGCATCATGGAAATGCGCGAGCGCCTCAAGGGCAACCCGCAGCAGATGCAGCAGGAGATGATGAAGATCTACCGCGAGGAAAAGGTCAACCCGCTGGGTGGCTGCTTCCCCATCCTGATCCAGATCCCCGTGTTCATCGCGCTCTACTGGGTGCTGCTGTCCAGTGTGGAAATGCGCAACGCGCCGTGGGTGGGCTGGATCACCGACCTGTCCTCGCCCGACCCGTACTTCATCCTGCCTCTGGTGATGGCCGTGACCACGCTGATCCAGACCGCGCTCAACCCGCTGCCGCCGGACCCGCTGCAGGCCAAGCTGATGTGGCTGATGCCGCTGATGTTCTCGGTCATGTTCTTCTTCTTCCCGTCCGGCCTGGTGCTGTACTGGATCACGAACAACGTGCTGACCATCGCGCAACAGGCCGTGATCAACAAGAGCATGGGCGTGCCGCTGAAGTTCAGCATGCCGAATTTCAAAGCGTAGTCGGGTGACCCCCCTGCGCCGCTGACGCGGCTTCCCCCCGAAGGGGGGGCGGTGTCTTGGGCCGGCGAAGCCGGACCCTTGACGCCCCTGGAGGGTTTCCCTTCTCTGCTCCGGGCCTGCTTTGCAGGCCCTTTGTCTTTTATGCTCCACCACCATGCTTGCCACCTCGCGTGATCCCATCGTCGCCATCGCCACCGCGCCCGGTCGTGGGGCCGTGGGGATCGTTCGGGTGTCGGGGCGGGGCCTGGCGGCTTTTGCCTTGGCCCTGCTGGGGCGCGACCTGAAACCGCGCGAGGCCACCTACCTGCCGTTCGCCGATGGCGCGGGCCAGCCCATCGACCACGGTCTGGCCCTGTGGTTTCCGGGGCCGCACTCCTACACCGGCGAGGACGTGCTGGAGTTGCAAGGCCATGGCGGGCCGGTGGTGCTGCAACTGCTGCTGGCGCGCTGCCTGGAAGTGGCGCGCAGCAACGCGCCCACGCTGCGGCTGGCGCGCGCGGGCGAGTTCACCGAGCGCGCTTTCCTCAACGACAAGCTCGACCTCGCGCAGGCCGAGGCGGTGGCCGACCTGATCGATGCCAGCACCGAGGCCGCCGCGCGCGGCGCCTCGCGTTCGCTGGCCGGTGTGTTCTCGGGCCGCGTGCACACGCTGCGCGACGCGCTGGTGAACCTTCGTATGCTGGTCGAGGCCACGCTGGACTTCCCCGAGGAAGACATCGACTTCCTGCAGAAGGCCGATGCCACGGGTCAGTTGCAGCGGCTGCGCGACGCGTTGGCCGAGGTGCAGGCCCAGGCGCGCCAAGGCGCCTTGCTGCGCGACGGTTTGCAGGTCGTCATCGCGGGCCAGCCCAACGCGGGCAAGAGTTCGCTGCTCAATGCCCTGGCCGGGGCCGAGCTGGCCATCGTCACGCCCGTGGCCGGCACCACGCGCGACGTGGTGCAGCAGACGATCCAGATCGAGGGCGTGCCGCTGCACGTGATCGACACCGCCGGCCTGCGCGACAGCCCCGACGTGGACGAGGTCGAGAAGATCGGCATCGAGCGCGCCTGGGAGCGCATCCAGCGCGCCGACGCGGTGCTCTTCCTGCACGACCTCAGTCGCAGCGAAGGGGCGGACTACCAGGCGGCCGATGCCTCGATCGCGGCCAGCCTGGCCAGTACCTTGCCCGCCGACGTGCCGGTGCTGCACGTCTGGAACAAGCTGGACCAGGCGCCCGCCGTGGCCGTGACGGACGCGCAGGCTGACACACTGGCGATCTCAGCCAAACACGGCACCGGCCTGGAGGCCTTGCGCCAGCGCCTGCTGAGCCTGGCTGGCTGGCAGCACGCGGGCGACGGCCTGTTCATGGCGCGCGAGCGGCACCTGCAGGCCTTGCGCCGCGTGGGCGATCACCTCGACGCTTCGCACGCCTTGTTGCAGGCGCGCGCGGAGCACCTGGACCTGCTGGCCGAGGAACTGCGCCTGGCGCAACAGGCCCTGAGCGAGATCACCGGCGAGTTCACCGCCGACGACCTGCTGGGCGAAATCTTTTCGCGTTTTTGCATCGGCAAATGAAGCCAGCGCACCGCTCGGTGCCGCTCCGAGACCGCCGAGAGTGCAACTGTAAGCACGGGTAAGAACAGGCTTGCGCGCGCCGGTCGTGCGCGGTTATCTTGACCGCATGAACGCCCAGTTGCCCACGTCCGTGCGCTTTGACATTCAAGGCCTGGCCCAGTCCATGCGGCTGAGCAGCGCGCTGGACGCGGTGCCCCTGAACCTCAACGACACCCGGTGGGTGCAGTTGGCCAACTACCTTCAGCCGGTGGCGCTGCAGCAGGGGCAGGTGCTGATCGAGCAAGGGGTGAAGGACCGCACGGTCTACTTCGTGGAGAGCGGTACCCTCACCGTGCACTACGAGGATTCGCGCGAGCGCGTGCGCATCGCCGTGGTCGGTGCGGGCTCGTTGCTGGGCGAAGGTGCGTTTTTCAGCCACCTGCCGCGCAGCGCCACGGTGCACGCGGGCAGCGATTGCCGGCTCTGGTGTCTGACCCCTTTGCGTTTTCGCGAACTCTCCTCGCGCCATCCCGATGTTGCGCTGGACCTCAGCGTGGCCATGTCAGCGGTGCTGGCGCGGCGCATGTACAACCGGCCCAAACGGGTCGCCGTGACCTGAGCGCCGCGGGCACGAACGGAATCAAGGCCGTCCTGTGTTGCTTTTTCAACCTTTTGCGCGCGCGTCCCTGGCGCACACTTTGCCCATGTCCTTGATGAGCTGGCTGCAGGCCAAAAAACCCGCCACACCCGACAAGGGTCCTTTCACCCGTGCGCGCAAGAAGTTCAGCCAGACCACGCTGCCGCTGATCTCGCCGCGCCGCGGGCGTCGCATCCTGCGCCGTGAGCAGCTGTTCGCCGTGGTGCGCGAGTCGCTCATCCGCGCGGGGGTGTTGTCCACCAGTTACGAGTTCAAGGTGCTCACGCTGGACGCCAACGGCGACAGCTTCCTGGTGCTGGTCGACCTCGCGTTGCCCGCCAAGGCCATGCCCGATGAATACCTGCTGGAGATCGAGCGCTGGATCCAGCAGAGTGCCCAGACGCGGCACGAGATGGACGTGCGCTCCGTCTACTGGCGCCGCAAGGCCGTGCACGACCAGGTCGGCATGGCGCTCAAGGCCGCCGTGGCGGCCCAGACCCGCCGCGAGGCGGTGCCGATGACGCCGGGCCTGGTGCCTGAAGCCAAGGTCACCAGCCCGATGCCCAGCCCCACGGCCATTCCCCGGCCGGTCATGGCGCCGTCGAGCGCGCCCGCGCAGGTGGTGGGGGACGACGAGGTGGAGGCGTTTCGCCTTGCCTTGCAGAGCGTGGCCAAGCCACCCTACCGTTCCCCTGCTGAAGCGCAGGCGCAGCTGCCGGTGCCGGAGTCGCACAGCGATTTCGGGGCCTTGAGCGAAACCCAGTACGGCAAGCTCTGAGGCCTGGCCAGCCGCTCAGTGGCCGGCGAAATCGAGCAAGGTGAAGAGCTTGAGGCCGGAGGCGCGCAGCTTCTCCGAGCCACCGAGTTCCGGCAGGTCGACGATGGCCGCGCCTTCCATCACTTGCGCGCCCAGCTTCTCCAGCAGCCGGCGCCCCGCCATCATGGTGCCGCCGGTGGCGATCAGGTCGTCGATCAGCACCACCCGGTCGCCTGCCTTCACGGCATCGGTGTGCAGTTCCACCGTCGCGCTGCCGTACTCCAGCTCGTAGGTTTCTTCCACCGTGGTGAAGGGCAGCTTGCCCTTCTTGCGGATCGGCACGAAGCCCACGCCCAGTTCGTAGGCCAGCACCGAGCCGATGATGAAACCCCGCGCATCGAGTCCGGCCACCACGGTGGGGCGCAGCGCCGTGTCCATGTAGCGGTGCACGAAGGTGTCGATCAGCACGCGAAAGACCTTGGGGTCCTGCAGCAGCGGCGTGATGTCGCGGAACTGCACGCCCGGCGCTGGCCAGTCGGGCACCGTGCGGATGTGGGATTTCAGGAAGGCGGAGGTGTCCATGGGCTCGGTCCGTGAGGGAGCGGCCATTATCTGCGGTGGCGCAAAAAAAAGCCCCGGCACAACGGCCGGGGCGCAGACCATGGCGACCCTTGTACAAAGCCATGGGCTGGAAGGGGAGGCCGAGACCGGCCTTGGGCGCATTCTGATTTCCCGGGCTCGTTGCCCGCCAGGGCTTCCGGCGTGTGGTGCCTGCCAGCCGACGAAGTGGCGTGCTCAGCCCGAGAGCAGCTTCTCTTCGGCCAGGGCCAGCGCGGGCGCCTTGCCACTGATCACCACCGTGTCGCCGCTTTCGAACACCGTCTCGTCGCTCGGGGACTGGGGCTTGCCGCTGGCGCGGCGCAGGCTCACCACGCGCACGCCCACCGCGTGCAGCGCGAGGCTGCCCAGGGTTTTGCCGACGTTGCGGCCACCAGGGGGCAGGGTCACGGTGTTGAGGCGCTCGTGGTCAATCTCGTCGGCCCCGTCGTCGTCGGCGCCGTGGAAGTAGCCGCGCAACAGGTTGTAGCGCGCGTCGCGCTGGTCCTGCACCACGCGGATCACGCGCCGCATCGGCACGCCCACGAGCGCCAGCGCGTGGCTGGCCAGCATCAGGCTGGCTTCGATCGCCTCGGGCACGACCTCGGTGGCGCCAGCGGTGCGCAGTTTTTCAAGGTCCGCGTCGTCCACGGTGCGCACCACCACCGGCACGTGTGAAGCCTGCTCGTGCGCGTGGCGCAGCACCTTGAGCGCGCTGGGGGTGTCCAGGTAGGTCACCACCACGGCGCTGGCGCGGTGCAGGCCGGCGGCCATCAGGGCCTGCAGGCGTGCGGCATCGCCGAACACCACCGAATGGCCGGCGGCCGCGGCCTGCCGCACGCGGTCGGGGTCGAGGTCGAGCGCCATGTAGGGGATGTGTTCGGCCTCCAGCAGGCGCGCCAGGTTCTGGCCGCAGCGGCCGTAGCCGCAGATGATCACGTGCTTGTCGGCGTTGATGGCCTTGCGCGCGATGCTGGTCATCTGCACCGATTGCATCAGCCAGTCGCTGCCCACCAGGCGCGTGACGATGCTGTTGGCGTAGAGGATAGCGACTGGCGTGGCGAGCATGGAGATCACCATGCTGGCCAGGATGGGGTTGAACAGCTGAGGTGGCACCAGGTTGTTCTGGCCGGACAGTGTGAGCAGCACCAGGCCGAACTCGCCGGCCTGCGCCAGGTACAGGCCAGTGCGCAGCGCCACGCCCGTGGGTGCCCCGAAGGCGCGCGTGACGCCCGTGATGAGCGCGAGCTTGAACGCCATGGACGCCGACAGCAGCAAGAGCACCAGCGGCCAGCGCTCCAGCACCAGGCGCCAGTCCAGCATCATGCCGATGGTGATGAAGAACAGGCCCAGCAGCACGTCGTGGAAAGGCCGGATGTCGGTCTCCACCTGGTGCTTGAACTCGGTCTCGGAAATCAGCATGCCGGCCACGAAGGCGCCCAGCGCGAGCGAGAGCCCGGCGTGTTCGGTCAACCAGGCCAGGCCCAGGGTGATGAGCAGCAGGTTGAGCATGAAGAGCTCGTCGCTCTTGCGGCGCGCCACCTGCGTGAGCCACCAGCGCATGAGTTTCTGCCCGCCGGTGAGCAGCAGGCCGAGCAGCAGAACGGCCTTGAGCGTGGCCCAGCCCAGCGCGCGCAACAGCTCCTCGGGTTCCGAGGCCAGGGCCGGGATGATCACCAGCAGAGGCACCACGGCCAGATCCTGGAACAGCAGGATGCCCAGCACGCGCTTGCCATGCTCCGATTCCAGCTCCAGCCGCTCGGCCACCATCTTGATCACGATGGCGGTGCTGCTCATCGCCATCACACCGCCCAGCGCGAGCGCGGTCTGCCAGGGCACGTTCCACCAGGTGGGCAGGGCCAGGGTGAGCAGCAGCGAGCCCAACGTGGTCAGCAGCACCGTCAACACCACCTGCGACATGCCCAGGCCGAACACGTGCCGCTTCATCGCGCGCAGCTTGGGCAGGCTGAATTCCAGCCCGATCACGAACATGAGGAACACCACGCCGAACTCGGCCAGGTAGCGCACACCGCTTGAGTTCTGCGCCAGCGCCAGCGCGTTCGGCCCGATCACCACGCCCACGACCAGGTAGCCCAGCATCGGTGGCAGGCGCAGGGTGCGACACGCCACCACCGCCAGCACGGCGGCCAGCAGGTAGAGCAGGGCGAGGTCGAGCGAATTCATGAACCGATGGTAATGGCTGGCCCACCACGCGGTGGCGGGCCGGCGGCGATAATTGCGTCCATGACCCTGCCCTCTTCCTTCGACCCGGCCCGGGCCCTGACCCTGGCGCAGGAGACCCTGAGCATCGAGGCACAGGCCGTGACCGCCGTGGCCCAGCGCCTGGACGCGTCCTTCGTCCGAGCCATCGAACTGGTGCTGGGCATTCCTGGGCGCGTGGTGGTCATGGGCATGGGCAAGAGCGGCCACATCGGCCGCAAGATCGCCGCCACGCTCGCTTCCACCGGCACGCCGGCCATGTTCGTGCACCCGGCCGAGGCCAGCCATGGCGACCTGGGCATGATCACCAGCGCCGACGTGGTGCTGGGCATCAGCAACAGCGGCGAAAGCGAAGAGCTCACGGCCATCCTGCCGCTCATCAAACGCATGGGCGTGCCGCTGCTGGCGATCACCGGCCGGCCCGACTCCACGCTGGGCCGCCACGCCAACGTGGTGCTCGATGCCTCGGTCGACAAGGAAGCCTGCCCGCACAACCTGGCCCCCACCGCCAGCACCACCGCCCAGCTCGCCCTCGGTGACGCGCTGGCCGTGGCCCTGCTCGACGCACGCGGTTTCAAGGCCGACGACTTTGCCCGCTCCCACCCGGGCGGCGCGCTCGGGCGCAAGCTGCTCACCCACGTGAGCGACGTCATGCGCAGCGGCGACGAGGCCCCGCGCGTGGGCCCGGACGCCGGCCTCATGGAGCTCATGCGCGAGATCAGCGCCAAGGGCCTGGGCATGACCGCCATCGTCGACAGCGGTGAGCGTGTGGTGGGGATCTTCACCGACGGCGACCTGCGCCGCCTGATCGAGAAAACCGGCAGCGGTGCCGACCTGCGCACCTTGGTGGCGCGCGAAGTGATGCACCCCCAGCCGCGCACCGTGCGCCCGGACGCGCTGGCCGTGGAAGCCGCGGGTCTGATGGAAGCCAACCGCATCACCAGCGTGCTGGTGGTGGACGGTGCCGGTCGCCTGCAAGGCGCGCTCAACAGCAACGACCTCATGCGCGCGAAGGTGATCTGAACGTGGAACCCCTGCGCCCGGTGCTGAACTTCCCGCCCGCCCTGTTGCTGCGCGCCCAGCCAGTGCGTGTGGTCTTCTTCGATGTGGACGGTGTGCTGACGGACGGCAGCCTGTACTTCAGCGAAGCCGGTGAAACGCTCAAGCGCTTTCACACGCTCGACGGCCTCGGCCTGCAGCTGCTGAAGCGCGCGGGCATCACACCCGCCGTGGTGAGTGGGCGCGACTCCGCCGCCCTGCGCCTGCGCCTGTCCGCCCTGGGCGTGGTGCATGCGCGCCTGGGCACCGAAGACAAGGCCCCGGCGGCCGAGACCATCCTGGCCGAGCTCGGCCTGGACTGGGCCGCCGCCGCCGCCATGGGCGACGACTGGCCCGACCTGCCTTTGCTGCGCCGCGCCGCGCTGGCCGCCGCCCCCCCCACCGCGCACGCCGAGGTGCTTGCCGTGGCCCACCACGTCACCGAGCGCCAGCCCGGTGCGGGCGCCGTGCGCGAGCTGTGCGACCTGCTGCTGGTGGCCCAAGGCGCGTATGCCCGTGAGCTGGAGGCGGCCGCGCGGTGAGCACGTCCGATCCGCTCGATTTCTTCGACACCGTTGATCAGACGATCGATGCGCCGCGCGCGCCGCGCCGCAAGCGCAAGCTGCTGGACAACCTCTCGATCTACCTGCCCGTGCTGCTCATGGGCCTGCTCGCGCTCGTTTCCTACTGGCTGCTGCGCGCCACGCCGGCGCCCGAGTCGGCCGAGCCCGAGCGCCCGGTGAGCACCGAGCCCGACTATTTCATGCGCCGCTTCTCGGTCAAGGCCTTCGATGCCAAAGGCACGCTCAAGACCGAGGTCAAAGGCGTGGAGGCTCGCCACTACCCCGGCACCGACATGGTCGAGATCGACGACGCGCGCATCCGCCACATCGGCGACCAAGGCCTGCCCACGTTGGCCACCGCGCGCCTGGTGACGACCAATGGCGACAACACCGAGTTCGTGCTCCGCGGCGACGCGGTGATCGTGCGCGAAGCGGGCAACGACCTGAACGGCCAGCCCCAGCCCCGGCTGGAGTTCCGGGGCGAGTTCCTGCACGTGTTCCTCGAGCCGGACCGGATCGTTTCCGACCAGCCCGTCACGCTGCTGCGCGGCAGCGACCGCCTGGTCGCCGACACCCTGGACTACACCGGCGAGGACCAGGTCGCGCGCTTCAAGGGCCGCGTGAAAGTGCAGCTGGCGCCGCGTTGAGCGCCCCACCCAGGCCACCCCACCATGCACTCTTCGACCCCCACCGTCTCCGGCCCGCTGGTGTTCATCACCGGCGCTTCCAGCGGCATCGGCCAGGCCCTGGCGGCCCGGTTCGCGCGGGCGGGCTACCGGCTTGCGCTGGTGGCGCGCCGCACCGAGGACATGCAGGCCTGGGCCCAGGCACAGGGTTTCGACGCCGCGCGCTGCCAGGTGTATGGCGCCGACGTGGCCGACATCGACAGCATCGTCGCCGCCGGCCAGGCCTGCCTGGCCGCGCAGGGTGTGCCCGACGTCGTCATCGCCAACGCCGGCATCAGCATCGGCATGGACACCGCCGACCGGAGCGACATCGACGTGATGGCGCGCACCTTCGCCACCAACAACACCGGCCTGGCCGCCACCTTCCACCCTTTCGTGGCGGCCATGACCGCGCGCGGCAGCGGCGCGCTCGTGGGCATCGGCAGCGTGGCCGCCATCCGGGGCCTGCCCGGGCACGGCGCCTACTGCGCCAGCAAGGCCGCGGTGGTGGCCTACTGCGAGAGCCTGCGCGGCGAGTTGCGCGGGAGCGGGGTGGCGGTGGTCACCTTGCTGCCGGGGTATGTGGACACGCCGCTGACGCGCCAGAACCGCTACAGCATGCCGTTCCTGTTGACGGCAGAGACCTTCGCCGACCGTGCTTACAACGCCATCGGCGCCGGGACGAGCTACCGCGTCATCCCCTGGCAGATGGGGGTGGTGGCCAAACTGCTGCGCTTGCTGCCCAACGCCTTGTTCGACCGCCTGTTCGCCGGTCGCCCGCGCAAGCACCGCCAGGGCGAGCGGGACGCCACCCGCTGAGGCGGCCATGAAAAAAGCCCTGGGGCAGATGCCACAGGGCTTATGTGTCGTGTCGACCGGCGCCAGGCGCCGGTTCAGGCCGACGGGTGCGGGCGATCAGTAACCGCCGCGGCCACCACCGCCACCGCCTTCACGACGGCCACCGCCGCCGTAGGGGCTGCGGAAGCCGCCTTCACCACCGCCACCACCACCAAAGCCGCCGCCGCCACTGCGGCCGCCGCCGAAGCCGCCACCACCGCTGCGGGGCGGGCGGGCTTCCATCGGACGTGCTTCGTTGACCACCAGGCTGCGACCGCCCAGCGATTGACCGTTCATGCCTTCGATCGCGGCTTGCGCTTCGGCATCGCTGCCCATTTCCACAAAGCCGAAGCCCTTGGAACGACCCGTTTCGCGTTCCATCATGACCTTGGCGCTGTTGACAGAACCATAGGCGCTGAAAGCTTGTTGCAGGTCTTCGTCGCGCACGGTGTAAGGCAGATTGCCCACGTACAGTTTGTTGCCCATGGTTGGGACTCCTAATAACACAGAGAAAAATAGCGATGGAGCCCCGTTAGCACACAAAAACCTGTAGCACGCGAAACCAACCGATCACTTGTCAAAACGAGCGTTTTCCACGCTCGCCGAGGGATTATGCGCTGAATGTCGTGCAAACACTAACTATTTTTCAGGATGTGCAAAAGTGTGGTAGGCCCGATGCGCGGCAACAACAGGGAGGCGAAAACAGCGGGAAAACCCGTCTTGGCGGGCCCTGGCCCGCGGCTGCAGGGGCCGGTGGATCAATTTATACTGACGCCCAGCGCCGATTTGTTCCAGATTGCGGGCGCTTTAAAAATGCCGCTAAAGGGGAGATTCCCGGTCTCGCTCTTGGCGGCACCGGGTTTTTTTTATTGGGCGAACGCCGCCCGCAGGACAAGGCCTTGATCGTCACGCCACAGACCTTCCCATTCTCCGAACCGCTGCCGCTGCGTTCCGGCGCCACCCTGCCGGCCTATGAGCTGGTGGTGGAAACCTATGGCGCGCTCAACGCCGATCGGTCCAACGCGGTGCTGATCTGCCACGCGCTCAATGCCTCGCACCATGTCGCGGGCTGGTACGCCGACGACAGCGGCCAGCCGCTGGCGCGCAGCGAGGGCTGGTGGAACAACATGATCGGCCCGGGCAAGCCGGTCGACACCGACAAGTACTTCGTCATCGGGGTCAACAACCTGGGTTCGTGTTTCGGCTCCACCGGCCCGACCCACACCAACCCCGCCACCGGCACGCCCTGGGGCGCCGATTTCCCGGTGGTCACGGTGGAGGACTGGGTGGATGCACAGGCCCGCCTGCTCGACGCCATGGGCATCCAGACGCTGGCGGCGGTGATGGGCGGCAGCCTGGGCGGCATGCAGACCCTGAGCTGGACCCTGCAGTACCCCGAGCGCGTGCGCCACGCGGTGGTGGTGGCCAGTGCGCCCAACCTCACGGCCGAGAACATCGCCTTCAACGAGGTGGCGCGGCGCGCCATCGTGACCGACCCCGATTTCCACGGCGGCCACTACCTGCGCGAGGGCACGCTGCCGCGCCGGGGCCTGCGCATCGCCCGGATGATCGGCCACATCACCTACCTGAGCGACGACGTGATGAACGAAAAGTTCGGGCGCAGCCTGCGCTCGAGCGACGCCCAGGACCCGGCGGCGGCGGCCGAACTGGCCTACCGCTACTCCACGCAGGACGTCGAGTTCCAGATCGAGAGCTACCTGCGCTACCAGGGCGACAAGTTCAGCGAGTACTTCGACGCCAACACCTACCTGCTGATCACCCGCGCGCTCGACTATTTCGACCCCGCGCGCGCGTTCGACGGCGACCTCACGGCCGCGCTGGCGCGCGCCCAGGCGAAATTCTTCCTGGTGAGCTTCACCACGGACTGGCGGTTTTCGCCCGCGCGCAGCCGCGAGATCGTCAAGGCCTTGCTCGACAACCAGCGCGATGTGAGCTACGCCGAGATCGATGCGCCGCACGGCCACGACGCCTTCCTGCTCGACGATCCGCGTTACCTCCAGGCGGTGCGGGCCTACTTTGAACAGACCATCGCGGGAGGCCGGGCATGAGCGCCGCGCCGGGCCGCCCCAAGCAAGCTCGCACCGCAGTGCGCAGCACGGAGGCTTGCAAATGAGTGAGAAACCTTTGATGGACGCCATCGCCCGCCTGGTGCCGCCGGGCTCGCGCGTGCTCGACCTCGGGTGCGGCGACGGCGCGCTGCTGGCCCATCTGCAGGCCGCTCGCGGCTGCAGCGGCTATGGCGTGGAGATCGACGACGCCAAGGTGCTCGCCTGCATGCGGCGCGGCGTCAACGTGCTGCAGCTCAACCTGGAAGACGGGCTGACCATGTTCGGTGACAACGCGTTCGACGTGGTGCTGCAGATCGACACCTTGCAGCACCTGCGCAACGCCGAAACCATGTTGCGTGAGACCGCGCGCGTGGGCCGCCTGGGCGTGGTCGCTTTCCCCAACTTCGCGCACTGGCCCAACCGCCTGCACGTGCTGCAGGGCCGCATGCCGGTCACCAAGCGCCTGCCTTACCAGTGGTATGACACGCCCAACATCCGCGTCGGCACGCACGCCGACTTCGAGGTGCTGGCGCGGCGCAACGGCCTGACCATCGAGGACAGCTTCGGCCTGCACGAAGGCCGCGAGGTCCGCGTGCTGCCCAACCTCATGGCCAGCACGGCCGTGTTCCGCTTCTCGAGCTGATCGGCAGCCCGGCTCAGGCCCGGCCGGCTTCGCGCGCGGCGTCGGTGCCGAAGTCGCCCTCGATGGGCTGCGCATCGGTGGGCATGTCGGGGTATACCTCGCGGAACACCTCGCGCATGCGCGCCAGGGGCAGGTCGTCGAACGCCCCGTGTTCGTTCACGTACTCCATGTGCTGGCGGCCTTCGCGGTCGAAGGGGTGGTAGATCGAATCGGCTTCGCCATCGAACTCCAGTGGCAACAGGCCGAACTTGTCGCACAGTTCGATGTTGAAGGCCGGCGTGGCCTTGCGCCAGGCACCGTCGATCCACAGCGAGGTGTAGCCGTGCCAGACGAACACGTCGGTCTTCATGGTGTGGCGCATGCGCTCGGTGGAGAGGTGGTTGCGCACGTCGGCAAAGCCCAGCCGCGCGGGAATGCCCTCGGCGCGGCACACCGCCGCCAGCAGCACGGCCTTGGGCACGCACCAGCCATGGCCTTGCTCCAGCGCCCGGCTCGCGCTCATGCCGGCGTCGGACATGTCGATGCGGTAGGGGTCGTAGCGCAACCCGTCGCGCACGGCGAGGTACAGCGACACCGCCTTCTCGCGCGGTGTCTCGCCATGGACGTGTTCCCGGGCGAAGGCGCGCACGGCGGGGTGGTCGGTTTCGATCCAGCGGGTGGCGGCCAGGTGTTGCGGGCCAGGCGGGGTGGTGTCGTTCATCGGTCCAAGTTACCAGATGGCCGGCGGGGCCGCCGACGCCTCAGGGACAAACCCTGAGTCGGTGCGGGGCCGCTTCTGCGTACTTTGGTACTCGATGTGCCTGGTGAGCGGTGATTGGGGCGGGTTTGTCGGCTTTTTTACGCCTTCAGCCGCCGCCGCGCTGGCCGATATTCCTGGGACCAACCCGTCAACTGAGGACCCGATCCATGGACATGCGCAACGAAGCCAACCACCTTGCCCGCCACGACAGTGCCAGGGCCGCCGCCGCACAAGCTGCCAGCGCCGAATTCCTGACCTTCCGCCTGGGTGGCGAGGAGTACGGCATCGACATCCTGCGCGTGCAGGAAATTCGCTCCTACGAAGAGCCCACCCGCATCGCCAACGCCCCGGCGTTCATCAAGGGCGTGGTCAACCTGCGCGGCGTGATCGTGCCGGTGGTGGATCTGCGCATCAAGCTGGGTTGCGACAAGGTGGAATACAACGGCTTCACCGTGGTGATCGTGCTCAACGTGCACGGCCGCGTGGTCGGCGCGGTGGTGGATTCCGTCTCCGACGTGCTCGAGCTCGCGGGTGATCTGATCAAGCCGGCACCCGAGATGAACACCAACGTCAACACCAGCTTCATCACCGGCATCGCCAGCGTGGGTGAACGCATGCTGATCCTGATGGACATCGAAGCCCTCATGTCCGGCAGCGACATGGGCTTGATGGACAGCGCCCAGGCACTTCAATAACAAGCCCGCGGCCCGGGCCGCGACGAGGAGCTTCCGAAGATGAGACAAACCGACAACCGACAAAGCTCGGTGGCGCGCCGCGTCGCCTTGCTCGCCGTGGCCCTGCTGTCCGTGGTGCTGGTGCTGATCAGTGGCGTCATGTCCGTCATGGCGGAAAAATCCTCGCGCGAGCGCATGGTCCAGTGGACGGGCGACAAGGCCTTGTCCGTGGGCAATTCGATCGACGCCTTCGACACCACCGCGCGCATGATGACGGACCGGGCCTACAAGCCGTTCCGCCAGAAGTTCGCCGACAAGTTCGAGCTCGACGAGCAGGCCGGCATGCTCAAGGGCTGGGGCATGCTGCTCAACAACGACTTCTCCGAGGTCGACACCTTCGGTCGCACCAGCGGTGGCGTGGCGACGATCTTCATGCGCAAGGGCGACGACTTCGAGCGCATCAGCACCTCGCTGAAAAAGGAAAACGGCGAGCGCGCCATGGGCACACTGCTGGCCCGCAAGCACCCGGCCTACCCGCTGATGCGGGAGGGCAAGACCTACACCGGCCGCGCCGTGCTGTTCGGCAAGCCCTACATGACGCACTACGAGGCCCTGAAGGACGACGCCGGCAAGGTGGTCGGCATTCTGTTCATCGGTTTCGACATGGCCGACTTCCAGACCGCGCTGGACAAGCTCGTGGACGAAGCGCGCTTCTTCGAGAGCGGTGGCACCTATGTGATCGACCCCGCCGGATCGGATGAGGACGCGGTGTTCGTCTCGCACCCCACGGCTGCGGGCAAGAAGGTGCTGGAGGTGAACCCCGGTGCCGCCGCGATGCTCAGCGAAATGCGCGCATCGCCGGAGGTGTTCGTGGGCGAGGCCATCCCCTTGTTCAACGCGTCCATCGAGCGTCCGTGGGCGGTCAAGCGCCAGTCCCAGTCGGGCTGGTGGGTGGTGGCCGAGGTGTCCGACACGGAAGCCATGGCCAGCTACTGGCGCACCATGTACACGTTGTGGGCCATGCTGGCTGTGGCCACGGCCGCCCTGGGCGCGGGCATGTACCTGCTGGTGCGCCGCAACGTGAGCCAGCCGCTGGCCCAGCTGACCGCCGCCGTCACCACCGTGGCGCAGGGTGACCTGAGCCAGGCCTTCCAGTCCAGTCGCAGCGACGAAATCGGTCGCCTGGTGCGTGAGGTCGAGAGCATGCGCCAGCGCTTCCTGGGCATGATGCGCGAGCTGCGCAGCGCGACGGACAGCATCAACACGGCGTCGGTGGAGATTGCGTCGGGCAA